>NZ_BAAGUV010000061.1:0-2541 GCF_054781215.1 Nocardioides pakistanensis
ATATCGTTGTGTTGCGGCCGTCGTACCCACCGGCGCTCAGAGAACACACTGACGTCATCGCATCTGGAGTTGCGGCGGCCTTTAGCGTTAAATTGACGTTGAAAGCCGCTGGCTTTCAAGATGCCGCGGTGCGTCTGGGGTTGTTACGCAGAGGGATGCTTCTGAGGGAAGGAACGCCTCGTTCGGAGCTTCATGGGGCATTCCCATTCGGGTTACTGGCTTTATCCCATCAGTGGAAAGAAGACCCCATCGCCTCGTTAGAAAGTAACGTTGCCGCGCTCCACGGTGCGGCATCCCACCCACGTGAACTTATTGACTTTGTGTGCGTTGCTGACTTGGCGTGTGCAACAACTATGCGTATGCCCTATTTGCCAGCACACACAGTGGCAGGGCTAAGCGGCGAAAAGATGTCGATCCCAGCAGTAAACACCGGGTATGCGATTTCCGATCCTGCAGAGAGTGTTTCACCGGTTGCCACTTTAATCACGAGCCTTTTTGCCCGCCTGGCATTCCATGACCCAGAGCTGAAGGAGTTGTCGATTGGCTTGCGTAGAACAGGCACAATGGGTGCAGGCAAAGGAAAAAGCAGGCAGTGGAGTTTACAAGACGTCTACAGCCAGACCGTGCTCGAGACACTCGAAGCCCGATGGCTCACTAACGACGAGTGGGCGGCCGCATATCTTTGACGTGTTTGTTGGGTAGGGAAAGGTATAGAGCTTGATTCGACGACGTGTTAGAAAGCTGGCTTGGCCGAGGATTCTGCTCGGCATCATATTCTTGGCCTCTGTTGCGGCCTGGGGTATGGGCTGTTTGGAGTTTGAGACGCTCTCGCCTGTTATGGTCGCTTCCATGGCTGGCTTTGTGGCGCTCTCAATCAATGAAACCGTTGCATCGCGCAGAAGAGCCGAGCTTGAGACTAAAGTGCGGGAACAACGCGAAGCGAGCTATCGTGCGATTCTGGATCATATGCTCCAGTCTTTCCAAGGGGGCCCGCTTAGGTCTGAATGGGAAGTGCGAACGCAGATTGCATTATGGGGATCGCCCACATTGCTTAGCGCTTATTCGGACTGGCGTCGGATCGTGAATGAGCTGACTCGTGAGGGAAGCAACGTTGCGATCGCGCCGGAGATGAAGCTTCCGCTACAGGAATCTTTGGCAAGAGTCTGTTTGGAAGCGAGACGTGACCTTGCTATTTCTGATGTTGCCGAGCCGACAGTAGCGGAGATTGCCGAAATTTTCTTTGATGACTACCAGCGCACTCAGTAATCCTCGCTAGTTATAGAGCGGGTGTGAGAGGATCTAAGATCGAAATTGTGGTAACAGAACATCTCCCTTTCGTTAGTAGAAGCTGCTGACGTGGCGTAGGGTGAGAAACTCTTGAATGGGTGTCAAGAACCCTCGATAACGATCAGAATCAGGCAGTTTCTCCCCGCCCGAACCCGTACCGGGCTATGCTTCTGAACACAACAGAATCCGCAGAAACATGCGGGAAAACAGAGGTTCGTCGGTTCGCCGACGAGCTTGGTTCTGATGGGTCGAGCCCAACCGTCATTCTAGGTTCGAGTCCTGGTATCCCAGCCACAGAAAACCCCGGCTCAGGCCGGGGTTTTCGCGTACATCAGGTACGATTGCTCGGCAGAGTCTGAGAATTCGTCAGATGAAGCGTGAAATTACGTACAATGAACGGTGTGAGCGCCACTGACCACGCCGACGAGAACAGCACGTCGGACTTCATCTTCATCTGCCCGAGCTACCTCGAGTGCGTGCTCGCGGCGGGTGACGCGAGCGACATCGAATCCCTGCGCGACTGGTGCGCGGACCTCCCGCGCAAGAGCTACGGGCGCGTGTTCATCGAGGTCGAGTCGGCGGAGCAGATCCAGCCCCTTGCCGCGCCTCCCGGAGTCGGGATCACCTGGCTCGTGCAGGAGTCGCGCGCGGCGCTGACGGGCGAGCTGCTCATGAACGCCGTCGAAGCCTGGCTCGACGAGTGGGTGCGCGGCGACCCGCTGAGCGGCCGCTACGTGCACCTGTGGACCGGCGCCCGCGACAGCCGCGAGGTCACCGACCATTGGGGCCGCATCCGGTCCGAGCTCGCCGAGATCTGGACCGCCGCGGTCGAGTACCGCGAGCAGCGGGCGTAGCACTCGCGCGGCGGATCCGGGTCGGGAAGCCGTCCCGATCCGGACCCGCGCACGTCGACCCGGCTCACACCGTCAGGTGCGAGGCGAGGAACCAGCGATCCTTGTCGAGCTGCTGCGCCAGCGCGATCACGATGTCCTGGCTCGTGGGGTCGATCTCTTCGAGCCCCGAGATCGCGGCGTAGATCGTGACGAGTGCTGCGTCGAGCTGCGACACGACGTCGCGGATCGTGTCGTCCGACTGCTGGAATCCCTGCTTCGCCTCGGGCAGGCTGGCCTTCTTCGCGACGGCGCCGATGCGGGCGTCGACGGGCAGGCCGAGGGCGACGATGCGCTCCGCGACCTCGTCTGCGCCGTCCTGCGCATGTTCGACGACCTCGTCCAGGAACTCGTGCACGCCGAT
>NZ_BAAGUV010000062.1:0-14393 GCF_054781215.1 Nocardioides pakistanensis
TCAGAAGGGCTCTCTCGTTCTACGCCACGCTCATCTCGGCCACACGCCCCGGTGGATCAGGGCTGAAGCCAACTGGTACGGCTGCGCGTTGGTCGTGCCTCTTGCGAGCACGAGCAGCAGGACACCCGTCACCGCAAGCACCCCCGCCACGGACAAGACCGCGGTCCAATAGAGATGATCGTCGCTCAGCCTCAGGGCAAGCAGGAACGCCGCGGGTGACCATGCTCCGGCCAAGAGTCGGAGGCGCAGCATCATCGGCGCTGCCCCGGCCGGATGTCCTGCAGGCGGCGCAGGGCACGGCGACGCGCATGCTCGGAGGTGACTCCGAGAACTGTTGCCCTCACTTCGGACCCCACGCAGACATGAGCGTGGCGCAGGACTCCGGCAGTCGAACCCACAACGATTTGCTGTAGACCGCCGACGTTGAACGACTTCACCCTGCTCATGTGCTCACCTTGACACCCACCACCGACATGGTCACCCCGCGTGTCCCCGGCCCCAACAATCAGCACGTGATCTAGTGAGCGGTGAGATAGCGCTTTGGGCCTAATGACAGGCAACTACGGCCCCGCTTGAGTTCCGGCAAACAGTTGCGCCTGCTCGAGGACGAGCTCAACCGCCTTCTCCTCAAGGTCCGGCGGGTACCCGTACTTGGCGAGCAGCCGCCTGACCTTGGAGCGCATACCAGCTTTGACCGACTCCTTGTAGTTCCAGTCGATGGTGACGCTGTTCCGCACCGACGAGACCAGGTCGACCGTGATCTTCTTCAGTGTGTCGTCGCCGAGCTCGAGGACAGCGGAGTCGTTCTGGACGATTGCGTCGTAGAACGCGGCCTCGGCTTCAGATAGGCCGAGCTGCTCGTGTCGGGTGGCCTGGTCACGCAGTTCCTTGGCGAGCTTGACGAGCTCGGCGATGATCTCTGCGGTGCTGAGCGACCTGTTGGTGTAGCGGTTGATGGCCTCTTCGAGCTGTTCGGAGAACTTGCGTCCTTGGACGAGGTTGGTGCGCTGGACGGTCTTGATCTGATCGCCGAGGAGGCGGCGCAGCAGCCCAAGCTGCAGGTTGGGCTTGTCCTTGTGAACTAGGGAGTCAAGGAACTCGTCGGACAGGATCGAGATCTCGGGGGTGTCGACGCCGGCGAGCTTGTAGATGTCGACGACCTCGTCCGCGGCGACGGCCTCGTTGACGAGCTGGCCGATGGCGGTGTCGATCTCGACTGCGCCGGAGCCCCCGCGGCCGGAGTCGGGGTTGAGGATCTTCAAGATGGCCGCACGGACGTCGGTGAACATGCGGGTGTCGTTGCGAATGGCGGCGGCCTCGTCGCGGGAGCCCGCGAGGGCGTAGGCCTTGGCGAGGGCGAGCACCTGATCCAGGAAGCGTTCCTGCCGGTCGGGGTCGGCCATCACGAAGTCCAGGACCTTGGCGTGCTCGGCCAGCCGCTGCGCCGCGGGCAGGTCGGGTGAGGAGTCGAAGTCGCAGCCGTGCAGCAGCGCGGTGATGATGTCGTGCTTCTCCAGCATGGCGGCGACGATGTCGTCGATGGGCACCCCGGCCTGGTCCCGGTCGGAGGGCGAGTACTCGGCCAAGGCCTTCTGCAGGTTGGCGAAGACGCCGATGTAGTCCACGACCAGGCCGCCGGGCTTGTCGCGGAAGGTGCGGTTGACCCGGGCGATGGCCTGCATGAGGCCAGCCCCCTGCATGGTCTTGTCGACGTACATGGTGTGCATGGACGGGGCGTCGAAGCCGGTGAGCCACATGTCCCGGACGATGACCAGCTCCAGCGGGTCGTCGGGGTCCTTGGCGCGCAGCTTCAGGTCCCGGCGGACGTCCTTGGAGTGCAGGTGCGGCTGGAACTCCGGCGGGTCGGCGGCCGAGCCGGTCATGACTACCTTGATCCGCCCCGTGGCGGGGTCGTCGGAGTGCCAGCCCGGGCGCAGGGCGACGATCTTCTGATACAGGCGTACAGCGATGCGCCGCGACATCGTCACGATCATCGCCTTGCCGAGCATTGCCTCGCGGCGCTTCTCCCAGTGCTCGACGACATCCGCGGCGATGAGGTCCAGGCGCTCCTCTGCGCCGACGATGGCCTCCAGCCGCGACCAGCGCGACTTCGCCTTCTCGGCCTCGGCTTCCCCGACCCCTTCGGTGATCTCGTCGGTCAGCTCGTCCAGCGCGCCGAGATCGCCCTCGGACAGGGCGACCTTCGCCAGCCGGGACTCGTAGAAGATCTTGACCGTGGCGCCGTCCTCGACGGCGCGGGTGAGGTCGTAGACGTCGACGTAGTCGCCGAAGACCGCCCGGGTGGACTTGTCGGTCGACTCGATCGGGGTGCCGGTGAACCCCAGGAACGTGGCCTCGGGCAGGGCGTCGCGCATGTGCTTGGCCAGGCCCGCCTTGAGCCGGCCGGCCGAATCAAGGGTCTCGCCGAACCCGTACTGCGAGCGGTGCGCCTCATCGGCGACCACAACCACGTTGCGCCGGTCGGTAAGCACGGGGTTGGTGTCGCCGGAGTCCGGAGCGAACTTCTGCAGCGTGGTGAACACAATCCCGCCGGAGGCGCGGCGCAGTAGCGTCCGCAGCTCGACCCGGGACCCAGCCTGCACCGGGTTCTCAGGCAGGATCTCCGCCGGCGCGAACACCTCCCCGAACAGCTGGTCGTCCAGGTCGTTGCGGTCGGTGAGGAACACCAGCGTGGGGTTGCCCATGCGCGGATCCCGCATCACCTTCGCGGCGTACAGCAGCATCTCGATGCTCTTGCCGGACCCCTGGGTGTGCCAGACCACGCCCCCGCGCCGGTCACCCTCCGGCGCGGCCGCCGTGACCGTAGACTCCACCGCCGCGTTGACGGCCCAGTACTGGTGGTACTTCGCCACTCGCTTCACTAGGCCCGTCGCTTCGTCGGAGAAGAACACGAAGTTGCGGACGATGTCGAGGAACCGGGCCGGGTCGAACACGCCCCGGATCAGCACCTCCAGCGCCGGCAGCCCGGTGACGACCTCGCGGCCGTCGATGGTCTTCCACGGCGCGTAGTGCTCAAAGCCGCCGGAGAACGAGCTCATCGCGGCCGAGGTGCCGTCCGAGATCACGGTCACCGCGTTCGGGGTGAACACCGCGGGGATGTCGGAGCGGTAGGTCTGCACCTGGTTCCACGCCGTGCGCAGGGTGGCGTGCTCGGCCGATGAGCTCTTCAGTTCCAGCAGCCCCAGCGGGATGCCGTTGACGAACACCAGCACGTCCGGGCGGCGGTTCTTGTGCTGCACGATCGTGAACTGGTTGACCGCTAGCAAGTCGTTGTTCGTCGGGTCGTCGAAGTCGATCAGCCGGACCGGCACGGTGCGCAGCGATCCGTCCGCCGCCCGGTGCTCCACCGGCACCCCGTCGGTGAGAAACCGGTGCACCCGCAAGTTCTCCGCCAATTCCGACTGCGACTCCGCCCGCTGCAGGCGCTTGATCGCCTCATCGACCAACTCGGGGTGCGCGGGGTTGATGCGTTTGGCGGCCTGTCGGAGCCGGTCGTGGAGGTAGACCTGCTCGAACGAGTCGCGTTCAGACCGCGGCCCGTCCGGGGCGATGTTCGGTCCGAGCTCGGTGGCGTAGCCCAATTGGCGCAGGTACTCCAGCGCCGCCTGCTCCACCACCGCCTCGTCGAACCCTCCGCTCATGGCCGCCTCAGTCCACCTCGTCGGCGGTCTCGGCGATCTCGGAGGCCTCGAACTGCGCTGAGTCCTCCACCGCGGCGCCCTGGTCGACGTCGCGCGGCACCGCCTTGCCCATCGCTTGCTCGACCATCTCGCACATGCGCTCCCGCCGGGCCGCGAAGTAGCCCTCGAAGTTGTCGGCGCGCAGCAGCGCCGCCGGTACCAGGTGCGCCTCCAGCAGGCTATCCAGGTGGTCGGACGAGATCTGCGCCTTCTTCTCGATGACGGCGAGATAGCTGGATGGCGCCGCTCCCCCGATGGTGCGGTTGGTGACGGCCGAGATCGCGGTCTTGTTGACGATGCTCTCGCGGTGCTCGTCGTCGATGCCGTTCTCGTTGCACCACTTCTGCGGGAAGATGTGGTGGATGTCGACGGCGAGGTTGACGTACTGGACCTTATCGAGGGCCTTGTCTTCCATCCAGTCCCGCGCGTGGTTGCTGAGCAGCAACGCGTAGATGCCCTTGTAGGCCGCGGCCTGGCGGGTCCGTAGGGAGTGCAGGCGGGACTCCACAAAGGTCGCGTCGACGACGGTATTGGGCGCGGTGTCGGTCTTGCCGGTCGCCCACGCCGGGACCTGCTCCAGGTCACGGACGAACCGGGTCTCGATCGCGCTGCCGTAGAGCTCGCCGAGGATGCCGCACCAGAACCAGCGGGTGATCTTCTCCCGGGGACCCAGCAGGTCGGCGTCGTGGCCCATCACCACTCGGATCGCCGCGAGCGGCACCAGTTGCTTGGGGTACGGCAGGAAGCGGGTGTCGAAGATGTGCCGGTCGGCGAGGAAGTCAGAGGCCCAGATGAACGCTTCACGAAGAGGCCCGACCCACTCGAGGTAGTCATCCAGGGTGAGCTTGAGGACGTCCTCACGCTTGGCGCTCACCGCCGGTGGCCGCGGCCCGGTGTGTGCGAGGTTTCGCTTGCGGGTCGCCAGCAGCGTGACCGCCTGGAGGAAGTCGGTGTTCTCCAAACCGGCCAGCGCCGGGTACGACGCGAACTTGCTTTGGGTCTCCTTCCAGTCGTCGTTGAGCCGGAAGTCGGTGCCGTGCTGGTCGAAGTACGCCTTGTCGCCGGCGAAGGTCGCGGTCAGCAGCTCGAAGACGTTCAGCGCGAGCCCGCCGGTGTTGACCTTCTCGAAGACCGTCGCCACCGCGGACTTGCTGGTGGAGTTGTCCAGCTCGATCGCGGGGATGTTGTAGGTGTTGGTCGGGGCCATCACCTTGGCCAGGAACTGCGCCATGAGGATGTTGTCGCCGAGCTCCGCGAGCCAGGTGGCTGCGTTGAGCTGGTCGAACAACAGCCGGATCGGAAACAGCTTGTGCGCGCGCTCCTTCTCCGGAGTCGACAGGTCCCGGACGATGTCCTTGCCGAAGTTCGTGCGTTCGATCCCATCCCCCGGCACCGACAGGATTGCCTCATCGATTCGGTCTTCACCCTGCAGGGCGAGCTCGATGTCGACGTAGTAGCGCCGGCTCATGCGCTTACCCCGGCTGTCCATGGTGTCCACCACGCCGTCGCCGGTAAGCGCCTGGGTCAGCGAGGTAAGCCGCTGCTGACCGTCTAGCAGCAACGACTCGGCCGGGGTGCCCTCCGGCACGCTCGTCCCCTCAATCGGACGGGGCTTGAACCGGATTTGGTCGTTGCCGGTCTTCAGCAACATCACTACGCCCAGCGGGTGGCCGCGCAGAATCGTGACGAGCAGCTGCCGGATCCGCTCGTCCTCCCACTTGTAGCCGCGCTGGAAGTCGGGCAGCTGGATCTTTCCAGTCGTCGTCCACTTCAAGTAGTCGCTCAGCTCGTAGAGCGGCGTCTGGAATCCCATCAGGCGTTCTCCTGTTCTTCGGCAGCGTGGTAACCGACCTCGGCTTCCCCTTCTGGGACCCTCAGCCGACCGGACAGGAGCTCAGGGAGCAGCGCGTCGCGAACGGCTCTCAATCGGTCGTTCTGGCGAATGGAGTGATTGATCGCTGAACGCAACTCGGTTGCGCATCGGGCGAACTCGTGTACGACCTCGAGCGCTGGCCAAGGCATCTCGACGTCGACGATCACTTTGGCATTCATGTTCTTCTGCACTGACCCGGTGGTGACCGCCTCGGCATAGTCCCTGTATGAGGACGACTCCAGGAATCCATAGATGTAGAGAGCTTCCGCATAGGAACGGGCAGTGAGTCTCACCAAATAGGACGCGAACACCGCCTGGACCGCCGCGTCATCGACGATCGCAGACTTGCCGGGGTCAGCCATACGCGCAACGACGATGTCGCCTTGTCTCAGTTGGTACTTCTCCAGGTCCGCGTTCTCGATCGTCACATGGGGAACCGACGCCCAGGAAATCCAGTTCTGTTTGTTGATGTCCGTGACCCGTAGGAACTTGGGGCCGACAGCACCGGCCTCGGCACTTGCTGTGAGGCCATACTGCGTAGACACGATGTCGGCCAAGCGGATGTTTCGCTCTGCTTTCCGCGACGCCTGGACCCAGTGCGCCTGCAGTAACTCGTCGAGGATGCCGAGCTTCCGCTGATTCGCCTCGATGTTGTCGTCGAGGGCGCCGAGGGTTGCGGCGATGGCGCGCTGCTCTTCAATCGGGGGAAGCCGAACCGGCACCTCCCTCAGCACATTGGTGTTGAGGTTCGGCATCGTGGCGCCGACTGCGTGCTGAGAGATCCAGGCGCGCGTCTCTGGGAGCGAAAGCGCGTAAGCGAGACAGCGCGCATCGACTGTGGGTCCGTCGATTCTGACGAGCAAACAACCAGTTCCGCACAGCCAGCCGGCTTGGCCTTGGCTGACAAGGGCGCACTTCTCGACGTCGCCTCGCCGGCTGTAGACGATGTCGCCTGGGCGAAGCTTGTGGCGAGACAACCGTTCGACGTGGGCTGAATCCACCCGCGCGATGCCCTCGGATTCGATACGCATGTCACGAATGTTGGTAGGCATTACGACCGGCGTACCCGACTCTGAGTAGTCACTCGCATGCAGTTGGCTTCCAAAGGGGCCAGTCTGAATGACTCCGCCTGACTCCCTCTCCAACTCGCCGAGTGTCCGAGTCGGCCACGTCATGCCGTAAGCCCCCCTAGACGCTTGCGGATCTCCGCTTCCAGCTCGCGGCCACGGTCGAACTCGGCATAGAGCTCCTTTGTGAGCCGCTCGATCTTGTCCGCGACGGGCTCGTCGTCCACTTCCGCTTCTTCAGACCCGACGTAACGGCCGGGAGTGAGGACGAAGTCGTGGGCCGCGATCTCGACCAAGGGCGCTGCCTTGCAGAAGCCAGCCACGTCCCCGTAGCCGCCGTCGTGGTTGCGCCAGGCGTGGTACGTGTCGGCGATCCGGGCAATGTCGGCGTCCTCGAGGACGCGTAGGCGGCGGGTCTCCATGCGGCCGAGTTTTCGGGCGTCGATGAAGAGGACTTCGCCCTCGCGGCTGCGGTGGCCGTTGCCGTGGCGGTCCTTCGAGACAAACCAGAGGCTCACCGGGATTCCGGTGTTGAAGAAGAGCCTGTCCGGCATAGCGACGATGCAGTCGACGAGGTCGGCCTCGACGAGCTTGCGGCGGATGTCGCCCTCTCCCCCACTCTTGGAGGACAGCGATCCATTCGCGAGGACGAACCCGGCGGTGCCTCTCGGGGAGAGGTGATACACAAAGTGCTGCACCCAGGCGAAGTTCGCGTTGCCCGCCGGTGGCACGCCGTACAGCCAGCGGGGGTCGTCGGCGAGCTTGGCATCCCACCAGTTGGAGACGTTGAAGGGGGGGTTCGCGAGGACGTAATCCGCGCGAAGGTCAGGGTGCAGATCGACGGTGAACGAGTCGGCCGAGCGCTCGCCGAGGTCGGCTTCGATCCCGCGCAGGGCGAGGTTCATCTTGGCCAGGCGCCAGGTGGTGTCGGTGAACTCCTGACCGTACACAGAGATGTCGGTGGTCTTGCCGTGGTGGGCCTTCACGAACTCGGCGGACTGCACGAACATCCCCCCGGAGCCGCAGGCGGGGTCGTAGACGCGGCCCTGGAACGGCTCGAGCATCTCCACCAGCGTCTTGACCACGCTGCGCGGAGTGTAGAATGCGCCGGCGTCCTTGCCGGTCTCCTTGCCGGCGAACTGGCCGAGGAAGTACTCGTAGACCCGTCCGAGGACGTCGTCGCTGCCGTGATCGTCGGTCTCGGTGAAGCCGATGGAGCCGATCAGGTCGACGAGCTGGCCGAGTCTGCCCTTGTCCAGACCCTCGCGGCCGTAGTTGCGGGGCAGCACGCCGCGGACCGAGGGGTTCTCCTTCTCGACCAGGTCCATCGCGGTGTCGATGTCCGTCCCGATGGAGGGCAGTTTCGCGCGGTCCTGGACGTGGCCGTAGCGGGCCTCGGTTGGGACCCAGAAGACGTTGTGGCTGGCGTACTCGTCGCGGTCCTCAAGGAATTCCGCGCGCCTGTTCTCAGGAATGCCGTCGGCTTCGAGCTCAGCGGCCAACTCCCGGCGTCTGGCCTCGAACCGGTCGGAGATGTACTTGAGGAAGACCAGGCCGAGGACGACGTGCTTGTACTCGCTCGGTTCCTGGTTGCCCCGCAACGCGTCGGCGGCGTCCCACAGGCGTTGCTCCAGCGACTTCCCCTGCTGGGCAGCCTTGGCCCTGGCCTTGGGCGCAGCTGCCGCCTTCGGGACCTCCTCGACCGGCGCCTTTGCTGCGGCGTCCGCCTGGTCGCCAAGGCGGCGCACAGAACCTCCGCGGCCGCGGCCCAACGCGATCTCGCCGGTGGCGAGCAGCAGCGCCTTGGCCGCCTCGTAGCGCCTCTCGCTCTTCCACCCGAGCCGCTCCCGAGCACGCTGGTTACCGATCGTGGAGCCGTCCTCCGGCAAGACGTCCCAGAGCGCTGCGGCGTCGACGGACGCCTTGGTGCGAGTGACTCGACCTCCGTCGACAGTCAGGTGGCCGACCTCGACCAACTCCTCGACGAGCGTGTCAGATCCCCATCGCGCCGCCAGCGGCCCGCGGTTCTTCAGCTCGCCAGGAGCCATGTCGATGAGGTCGTTCCACACATCGTCACGAATCGGCATGAACGCATCTTCGCTCATGGTGCCGCCGTGCTGTCACGCAACACCCAGGTTCACGAACAGTGGGCGACTGAACAGCGCCATCTGCTCGCGCATCCGGGCGTCCGAGCGACACTGCCGCGGGATGGCGACGAGTGTGAGCGAACCGACTGATCACCTCCCTTCTGGGTCGCTCACGCTCGCCGCCGTCCGGTGCGGCCGCGTGTCCACTGTTGAGTTCTCAAGCTGCGTGCTGCGTTCTGGTCGCTCGGTCCGAGGTCTCCAGCCCAGCGCCGGTCACGGTGCGGGGTCGGCGTGGCTGTGCAACCGCCGCACAGAACCCCCGATCGGTTGAGGGGTCGGAGAGCCAACTGACTCCCCGACCCCTCATGGTTCTCAGGAGGCTTCGTCGATCACCCGAAGCGCCCACGCGTAGTCAGCGGGCAGATCATCTGGGATCTCTCGTCCGCGTTCGCAGACGAGGCAGTCGTCCGGCTGGATTCCGGGTGCGTGGTGGAGCAGGGATGCTTCCCACCCCGCGAGGTGATCCAGCAGCGACGCCCCACCCAGGATCCGGGCGGCGATCGCCTCCTCGGCGGCCTCGAGGACCGCAAGAAGTTCCTCGACGTCGGGAAGCTGTCCGCCCAGCGTGCCGTGGGCGGTCGCCATCGCGCAGCGTCGGATGATGTCGAGCCAGTTGCGGATCAGCAGGACTTCGGCAGCGAACTGTCGGGGATCCTGCGGCGATCCGGAGATCACCCGCAGCCGGCTCTTCTTCGAGTTCCTCGCCGCGCTCGACGAGCGGGCGTGGCGGTCCGCAGCGGGCTCGACGCTGCGGTTGGTCGCGACCGCAGATGCGGCCTGCGACGGCTGGTTCTTTGACATGTGCAACTCCAGCTGGTTGCGCAGCGCCGGGCGAATGCCCCGGCTGTCTGCGGGGCCTCATTGGTTGGGCCTGCACTGGACTCTTGGGGCGCGCTTGTCCTTGACAAGTGCTAACCCGCGCGCCGGCTCGGGGCACGCCGCGCCGACACTCGCGCACCCCGGACGACGGAAGTTCCACCGCGCCTCCGCTACCCGCTCGGTGCGCTATTGGCGTTCCCGGGGCCGATGCCGACTGTCCCGGCGCATGAGCGACAACGACACTGCCTGCAGCGATACGAGCACGTCGGCCAACAAGGGCGCATCCGAGCGTGCCTGGCACAGCCGCGCCGCGGGGGTCCTGTCCTCGTGGGGAGAGGGCTACAGCCCCACGAGTGAACCGGCAGCCCGTGTCTGGGAGGCGCACCGCGACCAGGTCGAGCCGTGGGTCAGCGCCGCGCCGGCGGCGGGAGTCACCGAAGCGCGCCGCGTCGCCAGCGCCGTCTTGGAACTGCTGGCGTGGGCGATGCCGCTGCTGGAGGACTTGGACGCCTGCATGACCGAGGAGGTCCTGCAGCAGTTCATCCGGGACAACCCCAACCACCTCGGCTCCGGTGCGATGGGCAACGTTCGCGGTCGCGTCCGGCGGGTGCTGAAGGCACGAGCTGCGCAGCCCGTCGACAACAACGCCCCCGTCGACCAGGTGGCCCCCGCCCGACGAGACGACGCCGGCTTGGTCTACGACGACGCTGACTGGGAGATCCTCACGGGAGCGGCCCTGGACCATCCGGTCCTCGGCCAGTTGCTGTCAACACCAGACCAGCAGGCGACGCCGGAGGGCTGGGCGGACTGCCGCACCCTTGTCGCAGAGCTGGGCATCGACCTGCGCCAACAGCGTCTGCGTCGCAGCGTGCAGTTGCGCGCTCTCACCACCTCACGCCGCCCCCTGGGCCAGGTGTTGGCTGAGCTGGCGCTCGGCAGGACCGCCGCCACCGAGCTGGCCGCTTTGATGCCAGCTGTCACCAGCGATGACTACCGCGCATTGCTGCGCGAAGACGGAGCGGCGGCGTACCCGGCACCCGAACACCGTCCCGAGGCCGCCAGCCACCACACCGGCCGCCAGACCGGCCACTGCACGGGCCGAGAGGCCAGTCACCGTCCGGAGCAGCCCAGCGTCTTCGCTGAGCCCCGCACGCAGAGTCCTCAGACGTCCGGAGGTGCCACCGACATGTCCGCCTCAGCCACCACGAAAAACCCAGTTCTGGGCGAGCCCGGTGCGGCCGGCGATCCTGCCGCCACAGGCAGCGGTTGCACCGACGCCGCACCGGCCGCCCGCCGGCGTCGCAAGCCCTCCGCACGCCAGGCCCGTCAAGCCGCCGCTGCTGTCCGCGCGGAGGTCGCGCAACGCGTCGCCTCGTTCCCCGACGGGATGCGCTCCTACATCCGCGAGCAGTACCAGCCCAAGCCGCCCGTGGACGAGCACTGGCACCTCGTGAAGGACGCGGTCGAGCGCACGCTGGAGGCCTCCGCCGTGCGCGGCGAGGACAGCATGCGCAAGCACGTGACCCACCTGGCGTACTTCTTCGCGTGGGCCCACAGCGTCGACCTACCGCTGGGAGCGGAGTCGCTCACTCGTCCGCACGTGGGCCGCTACGACGGCGAGACCCTGGCCTCGGTCGGCCGGTCGACTCGCCAGACCCGGCGTTCCCGCCTGCTGCAGATGGCCGACCAGATCCACCCGGAGCAGGCGCCCGTCAAGGGTCCCGCCCTGGAGCACCGAGCGGTCGCAGCGCCCTACCGGCTGGCGGAGATGGCTGTCATCCGACGCGTCGCGATGGTTCAGCCCACGCCGGAGCTAACTCGTCAGATGTGCCTCTTGGTCGGCCTGGGAGCCGGTGCCGGCATCGACTCCGCCGACCTGAAGCGGCTCTACCGCACCGACATCGTGGACCACGGACCGGAGACCGGGATCGAGGTTCACGTCACCAACCTGCGGCGCAGCAAGGACAACACCCGCCAAGAACGGCGCCGCACCGTCTGGGTCCTCCGCCAGTATGAGGACCTCGTGCGAGTTGGCCTCCGGGGCCTGAGGCCCAATCAACTGCTCCTCGGCAAGGACGCCGAACGCGCCAACGTCGCCGCCAGCGTCTACGCGCGAGCGGCGCTGCATGGCGACGTGCCGGAGCTCGCGCAGAGCCGGCTCCGCTCGACCTGGTTGGCCACTCACCTCCAGCGCACGACACCGCTCAACGTGCTCCTGCGTGCCGCCGGACTCACCACCGCGCGGACCCTCGTGGAGCTCATCGAACACCTCCCCCAGTCCGATGACGCCAAGGCCCTGCGATGACCCAGGCCGCCCCTGAGGGGCCCGATCCGATGGCGCCTCCGTCGTCGCGAAACAAGCGTGGTGCGCGATTGCGCATCCTTCCTGGCGCTGGACCGTCCCCGGTCACCACCAATCGGAGACAAGGAACCAGCACGATGCACCGCCCGCCGCACCAGCCGACCAACGACGACCAGACACCCGAAGCATCCGACGAGCTTGCACCGCTGTTGGGCAAGCCCGAAGACAACAGGAAGATCAGGGTCGCCTCGGACCTCCACCCCAACCAGCTGGCCCAGCTCGACGCCGCCTTCCGGCGGCACCACTGGCTGGTGTCCGACACCGGCGTCGGAGAGCTGCTGGACCGACACTGCCGCAGTTCCAACCGAGGACGCCGCAAGCAGGGACTCGACGGCTGCCTCTACTACGCCCTGCAGCTCACCGCCGTCTTCGCCTTCGGCCAGGCCACGATCGAGCAGATGTACGTGGTGTCGCGATCGCTGCCGCTCAAGACGCGGCTGGATTTCGGTCTCGTCAGCTACGAAGGCAAGAAGAAGGTGGGTGAACTCACCCGCAAGCAGCTGTACACGATGACCGAGGGGCTGGCGCGTAACCTCAACTACACCGCCGACTGCCTCACCAAGGCGGAAACCGAACTGCCCGTCGACGAACAGGCTGGGATCGTTACGGCCCGCCGAGCAGAGCGTCACGCCGTCGTCAACGACATCGTCAGTCGACTGCTGACCGGAACTCACCTCATCGACGTCGACCACGGGACCTACGCCATCGACGACACCAGCATCTGGGCGTGGTCCAAGGCGCCCTACGAGGATCGCAACGCAGCCGGCGGTAAGGACCGGCCACTCGCCGATGAGGACTCCGACGATCAGCAGGAACCCCTCGGCGCGGTCGACAACCCGTCGGAGGAGGGTGCTGGCACTGGCGCTGACACCGGCGCCGACACCGAGGGCCGATCCGACGGCGACCGCCGGCGCAACCCTGACTCATGGCGTTGCCCCGATGCGGCATGGGGCGGCAAGACCTCGAAGACCGGCAAGCAGGTCGGCATCTACGGCTACAAGGCCCACGTCATCGTGAACACCAACGACCCCGAGCGTCAGACCGCCTTGCCCGTTCTGATCCAGGCGCTGGAGCTGACGCCAGCCAACGCAGACATCGTCGACGTCTCCCTCCGCCTCATCGATCAGATCCGCGACCGGGCCCCGTTCGTCCGCATCATCGGGGACCGCCACTACGGCTACAAGCGGTTCGAGCGGTGGGCCCTGGAGCTCTGGATGCGTCGCATCCACCAGGTCCTCGACCTGCGTGTCGACAAGCCCGGCCCGGTCGACCAGTTCGGCGCGAAGGTCATCGACGGTCGGCCGCACTGTCCCGGCATGGCCGCCCACCTGGAGAACCTAAGCCCATCGGATGACCCCGACCAGCAGGCGCAGTTCGTCCGCCAGGTCGAGTATCGCCAGAAGTTCGCCTTCCGGATGGTCGCGGGTCCCTTGGCGTCGCAGTCCAAGGTCGCAGCCGGCCAGCCGGACCCGAAGGTCGGTACCACTCGCTGGGAGTGCCCCGCCCTTGCCGGCACCGTCGGCTGCCCGCTCCGTCAGGGTACCGTCCAGGTCGCCCGCGAGCTCGACATCCCGATCGTCCCCAACCCGCCGACCCCCGGGCCGGACGGATCCCTGCCCAAGTGCTGCGTCCAGCGGACCGTCCAGATCAACCCGGACAGCAGCATGAAGTACCTCCAGGAGGACTACTGGGGCGGCACCAGGTGGTCCGGCATGTTCGACCTTCGGTCGGCAGTGGAGGCCGTCTTCGGCAACATCAAGAACCGCGGGACCGAGGACGTCCGCCGCGGCTTCGTGCAGGTCACGGGGCTCCCGCTCGTCACCCTCGGCGTGGCCGCCGCCGCGGCCTGCTACAACATCCGCATCCTCGAGAAGCACAGCCGCGAGTCCGGCCAGCGCATCGGGCACCCCCTGATGAACCACCCCCTCGACAGCGAGCTCATCGAGAGCGTCCTGCTGCGAGGCGAGGAGGTCACCGACTACGCGGCCAGCCACACCGCCGCAGCTTGATCCTCTGAGCGACGACAGGAGGGCCCCACCGCCATGGCGGTGGGGCCCTCCTGTCGTTGGGGCGCGACCTCCCCGAGCCGGCCGACACCCCCCAATTCGGGAAACTGTCTAGGCCGATTTCGGGAAAGGCCTCTCGGTGGAGCTGGCGGTGTGCTGGTTCAGGACATCCCGGACAGGTGTCTCAAGACATGCCGGACGGATGTCTCCGGAGATCCCGGACTCTGAGTTGCCCGGGCGTCAGCGTCCGGGGCATGACACTCAACAGACTGGTCATCACCGCGCTGGTGACCGAGAAGCGTTCCGTGCCCGAGGTCGCCGCCGAGTACGGCGTCTCCCGTTCCTGGCTCTTTGAACTGCTGGCCCGTTACCGCCACGAGGGCGAGGCCGTCTTCGAGCCCCGCTCCCGACGCCCGAA
>NZ_BAAGUV010000063.1:0-99995 GCF_054781215.1 Nocardioides pakistanensis
TCAGAAGGGCTCTCTCGTTCTACGCCACGCTCATCTCGGCCACACGCCCCGGTGGATCAGGGCTGACCCGGGCTTGGGAATGCCGGGAGATGTGCGACCATTGAAGCCTGCACAGAACCATCTGAGCCCAGGGAGTCACACGATGACCGAGCAGGTCGACACCACCGCGTCGCAGGTCCGCACCGACAGCATCAACATCTCCGATGCCGCTGCCGCGAAGGTCAAGAGCCTTCTCGAACAGGAGGGCCGCGACGACCTCCAGCTCCGCATCGCGGTGCAGCCCGGCGGCTGCTCGGGACTGCGCTACCAGCTGTTCTTCGACGAGCGGAACCTCGACGGCGACATCGTCACCGACTTCAACGGCGTCTCGGTCGTCGTGGACCGGATGAGCTCGCCGTACCTCAACGGTGCGGTGATCGACTTCGTCGACACCATCGAGAAGCAGGGCTTCACGATCGACAACCCCAACGCGACCGGCTCGTGCGCCTGTGGAGACTCCTTCCACTGACCGCGCGCGTGACGACAGCAAGCGGCCCCCACCGTCCGACGGTGGGGGCCGCTAGCTGTTTGTGCGAGAGGCGTCAGTCGAGGTGCAGGTGCAGCGCTGCCCCGAGGCGGGCGGCCGCGTCACTGACCGCGATGGTCGGCTTCTTGACCTCGCGCGGGTAGTCCTCGAACAGGATGCTCGGTGCGGGCTTGGTCGCCGCGGCGGCGGTCCGCTCGGCGACGGTGCGGCGCTGGGGGAGGTGGAGCGCAGCCTCGACTGCGTGGCAGTCGGAGGTCATCTCGGAGGTGGTGGCGGCGTCGTCGTACGCCAGGCGCTGGTAGGTCATGCTCCTCACGCTAGGTGTTACTGACGGGTCGCCCCAGCAGTACCGACGGGTAGTGTTCGCGATGTCCGTGAACCTCCCCACATCCCCCTGAGGTACCCCGTGTCGCTGCTCGTCACCGGCTCCATCGCCACCGATCACCTGATGTCGTTCGGCGGCAGGTTCTCCGACTCGCTGGTGGTCGACCAGCTCGACAAGCTGTCGGTGTCGTTCCTCGTCGACGACCTCGAGGTACGCCGGGGTGGGGTGGCGGCCAACATCTGCTTCGGGCTCGGCTCGCTCGGGCTGCGGCCGGTGCTCGTCGGTGCGGTGGGCGAGGACTTCGCCGACTACCGGTCCTGGCTGGAGCGGCACAACGTGGACTGCGACTCCGTGCACGTCTCCGAGACCAAGCACACCGCCCGGTTCGTCTGCACCAACGACGCGACGATGGCGCAGTTCGCCTCCTTCTACCCCGGCGCGATGAGCGAGGCCCGCGACATCGAGCTCAAGCCGGTCGCCGAGCGTGTCGGCGGCGTCGACTTCGTGCTGGTCGGTCCCAACGACCCCGAGGCGATGCTGCGCCACACCGACGAGTGCCGCGAGCGCGGCTACCCGTTCCTCGCCGACCCCTCGCAGCAGCTGGCCTTCGGCGACGGCGAGATGATCCGCCAGCTGATCGACGGGGCCGAGATCCTGTTCTCCAACGAGTACGAAGCCGCCCTGATCGAGAAGAAGACCGGCTGGTCGGCCGAGGAGATCAGGTCCCGCGTCGGGACCTGGGTGATCACGCTGGGCGCCAACGGGGTTCGGGTCGAGCGCGACGGCGACAAGCCGGTCTACGTGCCCGCCGTGCCCGAGGTGGAGAAGGTCGAGCCCACCGGCGTCGGTGACGCGTTCCGCGCGGGGTTCCTCGCCGGGCTGGCCTGGGACCTCTCCTACGAGCGCGCCGCCCAGCTCGGCTGCCTGCTCGCCGTCCACGTGGTGGAGAAGGTCGGCACCCAGGAGTACACCCTGCACCGTTCCGCCTTCCTGGACCGCTGCGCCGAGGCGTACGGCGCCGAGGCCGCTGCCGAGATCGGTGCGCGGGTCCGGACGCCGAAGCCGTAGCCGGGCCTCAGTGCAGTCGACGGACCCGGTAGCACGGGGTCCCGTCGGCGGCCACGGACTCGCCGAGGTACTCCTGCCGGCGCATCCGGCACCACGCCGGTACGTCGGACCGGGCAGCCGGGTCCTCCGCGACGACGCCCACCGTCTCGCCGACCGCAACCTCGCCGATGCGCTGCGAGAGCCGGATCACCGGCAACGGGCAGCGCAGCCCACGGCAGTCGAGCTCGAGGTCGACGACCTCCGGACCGCTCACGAGACGCCCACCCGGTCCCGCAGCCGGGCCACGACCCCGGGGAGCACCGTGAGGAACCGGTCCACCTCGGCCTCGGTGGTGTCGCGGGTCAGCGAGACCCGGACGTTGCCGTGGGTCAGCGCTCCCATCGCGGCCAGCACGTGCGAGGGGGTCATCGTCGAGGCCGTGCACGCCGAGCCGGAGGCGACCCCGAACCCCTCGCGGTCCAGCTCGGTGACCAGCGCCTCGCCGTCGACGTAGAGGCAGGAGAAGGTCACCAGGTGCGGGACCCGGTCGACCGGGTCGCCGACCACCTCGACGTCGGGCACCGTCGCGGCCACGCGCTCGCGGATCCGGTCCACGAGCGCGTGCTGGCGGGCGTTGACCTCGTCGCGCTCGGCCAGCCGGGCCTGCAGCGCGGCCGCGGCGGCCAGGGCGGCCGGCACGTTCTCGAACCCGCTGGCCCGGGGGTCGGCCCGGTCGTCGACGGGCAGCGGCGGCCGCCAGCGGGCCCCCTTGCGCACCAGCAGCACCCCGACCCCGGCGGGTCCGCCCCACTTGTGACCCGAGGCCGCGGCGACCTCCCAGCCCTCAGGCAGGTCGGCCCGCCCCGCGGAGGCGGCGAAGTCCACGAACACCGGCACTCCGGCGTGGCCGGCCACCGGGAAGATGTCGGCGAGCGGTTGGTTCGTGGCGACCTCGTGGTTCGCGGACTGCACGGCGAGCACGGCGGTGGGCTCGGCGAGGGCGTCGGCCACGTCATCGGGGCTCACCCGGCCGGCGTGGTCGACACCGACCGTGACCGCCGTACCCCCGGACCTGGTGGCCCACCATCGGCCGGCCTGGATCACCGAGGAGTGCTCCACGGCCGAGTGGACCAGCCGGCGCGCCACGCGGGTCCGGCCCTCGAGCAGCCCGAGCAGGCCCAGGTGCACCGCCTGGGTGCCTGAGCCGGTGAACGTGACCTCGTCCTCGCGGACGCCGAGCGCTGCGGCGACGACCGCGCGGGCGTTGTCGAGCAGCAGCCGGGCGTCGCGGCCGGCGTGGTGCAGGCGCAGCGGGTCGGCGTAGCCTGCGTCGAGGGCCGCGAGCAGCACCTCCCGGGCAGCCGGATGCAGCGGCTCGGAGGACGCCGCGTCGAGGTACCCGGTCGTGCCGGCCGCGGGAAGCCCGCCTGGATCGCCCACAGCGTGAACATACCGGTGACCGGCTGCCGCACGCGCGTGCGGCAGTAGTAGGGTTCGGTCTCGACCGTCGTATTTGAGAGAGAGGCTCGTTCGTGGGTCTGCAACTCCCCAAGCGTGGCCAGGGTTTGCGCGCACGCGTCGGCGCCATGCTGCTGGTGCCGGCCGGACTGTTGGTGCTGGGTGCGTGCTCCCAGGAGGACCAGGACCAGATCGCGCGCCTGGCGATGCCCGAGCCGGCCACCGACCGGGCGCCGCTGATCGATGACCTGTGGCGCGGTGGATGGCTCGCCGCCATGATCGTCGGCGTCATCGTCTGGGGCCTGATCCTCTACGCCGCGTTCAAGTTCCGCCGTCGCAGCGACGACGAGATCCCGGTGCAGACGCGCTACAACCTGCCGATCGAGATCCTCTACACGATCGCTCCGGTCGTGATGGTGCTGGTCTTCTTCTACTTCACCGTGCAGACCCAGGACGGCGTGCTCGCCGAGGCGTCCGAGAACGGCGAGACCGACCACACGATCAAGGTGGTCGGGCAGAAGTGGTCGTGGACCTTCAACTACATGGAGGAGGACGCGGTGGACGGCGAGACCGTCCACGTCGTCGGCACTCCGGCGGAGATGCCGACCCTGGTCCTGCCGGTCGACGAGACCGTGACCGTCGAGCTCTCCTCTCCCGACGTGATCCACTCCTTCTGGGTGCCGTCGTTCCTGATGAAGATGGACGTCATCCCCGGTCGGGACAACAGCTTCTCCTTCACACCGACCCGTGAGGGCACCTACGCCGGCAAGTGCGCCGAGCTGTGCGGCACCTACCACTCGCGGATGCTGTTCAACGTCGAGATCGTGAGCGCGGCGGAGTACGACGAGTACCTGCGCGGTCTGCAGGAGCAGGGCGACGTCGGTGTCGTGCTCGGTGGCTCCGACGCCACCACCCCGGCCGGCGGCAACCCGGACGACGTGCACGACGACGAGACTTCTGAGTTGGGAGACCAAGAGTGAGCGGCGCAGCATTCGAGGCGCGCGGGACCTACGCGGAGCGTAAGCCCCTGGGGCAGCAGGTCGTCCGTCTGCTGACGACGACCGACCACAAGCTGATCGGCAAGATGTACCTCGTCACGTCGTTCGTGTGGTTCCTGCTCGGCGGCATCATGGCGCTCGTCATCCGCTCGGAGCTGGCCTTCCCGGGCCAGCAGGTGGTCAACGACGAGACCTACAACCAGCTGTTCACCATGCACGGCACGATCATGCTGCTGCTGTTCGCGACCCCGCTGTTCTTCGGGTTCGCCAACGTGATCATGCCGATCCAGATCGGTGCGCCCGACGTGGCGTTCCCGCGGCTGAACATGTTCAGCTACTGGCTCTACCTGTTCGGCGGGCTGATCGCGGCCTCGGGCTTCCTCACCCCGGAAGGTGCGGCCTCGTTCGGCTGGTTCGCCTACACGCCGCTGTCCAACGAGGTGAACTCGCCCGGCGTCGGTGGCGACCTGTGGATCATGGGCCTGACCCTCGGTGGTTTCGGCACGATCCTGGGCTCGGTCAACTTCATCACCACGATCATCACGATGCGTGCGCCGGGTCTGACCATGTTCCGGATGTCGATCTTCAGCTGGAACACCCTGGTCACCAGCCTGCTCGCCCTGATCGTGTTCCCGATCCTCGCCGGCGCCCTGCTGATGCTCGAGGCCGACCGGCTGCTCGGTGCGCACGTGTACGACGCCGCGAACGGCGGGCCGATCCTGTGGCAGCACCTGTTCTGGTTCTTCGGGCACCCGGAGGTGTACATCATCGCGCTGCCGTTCTTCGGCATCGTCACCGAGATCATCCCGGTGTTCTCCCGCAAGCCGGTGTTCGGCTACGTCGGTCTGGTGGCCGCGACGCTGGCCATCGCGGCGCTGTCGGTGGCGGTCTGGGCGCACCACATGTTCGTCACCGGTGCGGTCGACCTGCCGTTCTTCTCGGCGATGACGTTCCTGATCGCGGTGCCCACGGGTGTGAAGTTCTTCAACTGGATCGGCACGATGTGGGGCGGGTCGATCTCGTTCGACACCCCGATGCTCTGGGTGATCGGCTTCCTGACCACCTTCCTCTTCGGTGGTCTGACCGGTGTCATCCTGGCCTCGCCGCCGCTGGACTTCCACGTCTCGGACTCCTACTTCGTGGTGGCCCACTTCCACTACGTGGTCTTCGGCACGGTGGTGTTCGCGATGTTCGCCGGCTTCTACTTCTGGTGGCCGAAGTTCACCGGCCGGATGCTCGACGAGCAGCTGGGCAAGATCCACTTCTGGCTGCTGTTCATCGGCTTCCACACCACCTTCCTGGTCCAGCACTGGCTGGGTGTCGAGGGCATGCCGCGCCGCTACGCGGACTACCTGCCCGGTGACGGGTTCACGGTGCTCAACCAGGTGTCGACGGTGGGCTCGTTCCTGCTCGCCGCCTCGATGTTCCCCTTCTTCGTCAACGTCTACCGCTCGGCGCGCTCGCCCGAGGTCGGTGTCGACGACCCGTGGGGCTGGGGCCGCTCGCTGGAGTGGGCGACCTCCTCCCCGCCGCCGCGGCACAACTTCGTGCGGCTGCCCCGGATCCGTTCGGAGTCCCCGGCCTTCGACCTCCACCACCCGGAGATCGCGGCCCTGGAGATGGCCGAGAACGAGGCGCTGCGGCACGAGGCCGACGCGGTCGACGCCCCGGACGTCACCGGGCGCAAGGCGCACCTGGAGGAGCAGATGGGTGGCGAGTCCGTCGAGGACGTTGTCGACGACCACAACAAGCGTGACGAGGACGGCCGCTGATGAAGATCGAGACCTACATCTTCGGGATCAACGCGGTCTTCTTCACGCTGGTCGCCCCGGCGTACTGGTTCATCGCGGAGGACCCGACCGGCACCGCCGCGCTGGTGATGACCGCGCTGCTGACCGCGCTGGTGACCTTCTACCTCGGGTTCCACGCCTCCAAGATGGACCCGCGTCCGGAGGACACGGGCACCGCGGAGATCGCCGACGGCGCGGGTGAGCTCGGGTTCTTCCCGCCGTTCAGCTGGTGGCCGTTGTGGGCCGCGGCCACGGCCGCGCTCGCGTTCTACGCGCTCGCCTACGCCGCCTGGTGGCTGTTCGCCATCGCGCTCGGCCTCGCGTCGATCGCGATCTCGGGCTGGATCTACGAGTACTACCGCGGAGAGCACGCGCACTGATCACCCGCTCGTGAGCGGTGGCGTCCCTCGGGGCGCCACCGCTTCGGCGTTTTTCGGGACCGCGCAGTTCTGTTGTTACCGTGGTGGGGCAGTTGCCGTACACCTCACCGGGGGACTCCTTCCATGACCAGGCCCGTCCTGCCTGTCCGACCACGTCACGCAGCCGCCGCCGTGCTGGCCGTGGGTGCGCTGGTGCTCGCCGGCTGCACGAACGACGACGGGGCGACGCAGGCAGCGGGTGACGGGCCCCAGCGGGCCGCTGTCACCGCGCCCGGTGCCGCGGACCCCGAGGTCACCACGAGCGTCGACAAGCTGGCCGGACCGGTCCCGGTGGACGAGCTTCTCGAGGTGTCCGTCGAGGACGGCACCCTCCGCAAGGTGGTCGTGCGCGGCGCTGGACAGCCGCTGGCGGGTGCGCTGACCGCGGACGGCGAACGGTGGGAGGCCACCGACCGGCTCGAGCCGGGGGAGCGCTACCGGATCCGGGCGGTGGTGGAGGGCGCCGGAGGCAGCAGCACCTTCCGTTCGGCGTTCCGCACCCAGGAGCTCTCCCTGGACCAGCAGACCTACCCCTCGATCGCGCCGCTGCAGGGCGAGACCGTGGGTGTCGGCATGCCGGTGATCGTCCAGTTCGACGTGCCCGTCACGGACCGGGCGAGCATCGAGCGGCACCTGACGGTCACGAGCACCCCGCGTCAGGCCGGATCCTGGCACTGGGTCTCGGACACGGAGGTGCACTGGCGTCCGAAGCGCTACTGGGAGCCCGGCACCGAGGTGACCGTCGACGCGGACATCAACTCCGTGCCGGCCGGCGACGGGATCTACGGCCAGGTCAGCCGCACCGTCTCCTTCGAGATCGGTGACTCGGTGATCAGCAAGGTCGACGTGGCCGCGCACCGGATGAAGGTCTTCGTCAACGGTGACCTGGCCCGCACCATGCCGATCAGTGCCGGGAAGCCCGGGTTCATCACCCGCTCCGGCACGAAGGTGATCATCGAGAAGGTGCGCGACAAGGTGATGGACGCCGCCACCCTCGGCATCGCGAAGTCGGACCCGGAGTACTACCGGCTCGACGTCGAGTACGCGATGCGGGTGACCTACTCCGGCGAGTTCCTCCACGCGGCTCCGTGGTCCGCGAGCTCGCAGGGGGTGGCCAACGTGAGCCACGGCTGCGTCGGGATGACCACCGAGAACGCCGCCTGGCTGTTCGGCATCACCAAGCGCGGGGACGTCGTGGAGGTCACCGGCAGCGACCGGCAGATGGGCCTCTACAACGGGTACGGCGACTGGAACGCCTCGTTCGAGGAGTACGCCGAGGGCTCGGCGCTGTAGCCGGAGCGACTCAGGACACGTCGGGATTGTGGCGCGGGAGGATCACCCGCACCGACGTACCGGGCCCGGGACCGCTGGCGATCTCCAGCCGTCCCTCGCAGGCGCGGGCCGCGGCACTGACCACCGAGAGGCCCTGGCCGGTGCCGTGCCCGATCCGGCCGAAGCCGGGGCCGTTGTCGTCGACCTCGATCCACACGGTGTCCCGGGTCGCGCCGAGCCAGACCACGATGTCCCCGTCGTCGCCGGCGGCGCGTACGGCGTTGTCGATCATGTTGTCCACGGCCCGATGCAGCAGGAGCGGGTCGCCGGAGACCAGCGGCGCGTCCTGCACCTGGAGCTCCACGCGGACGCGGTGGCTGAACCCGGCCACCCGCACGCAGTCCTCGACCAGCTGGGACACGTCGAGCACCCAGTGCTGCGGCTTGACATGGACCGTCGCCCGCTCGAGCAGCTCGCCGGCGTGCGTCAGGGTCTGGTGCAACAGCTCCAGCCGGCGCCTGGTCTCCTCGTCGAGGTCACGGTTCTTCGGCATCTGGGTGAGCAGCAGGCCGGCCGTGACGCACTGGCGCAGGTCGTGGCAGAGCGTGGAAAGCTCGTCGGCGGCCTGCTCGTTGTCCCCCGAACGCTGCTCCGGCACGTGGCCCATGTCGTCCCCCCGCATCGTCTCCCACGCGCCCGGCCGCGACGCCGTGCTGCCCTGATGGAACCCCGTCCGGGCACGTTCGGCCCCGGTGTCCTCCTGCGTGCATGCCCCCGCCCAAATCGCTCTCTGCACGGCCGTTCTCCCTCCTGACCGGCGTGAAGCCGGGTGCCAGGTGCTGGCGAGTGTGTAACGACATCTGGTCATCGGACCACGTCCTGTCCTCCCCACAGGACAGTCAGGTTAGGACGCTGCCGCCTCTCCGGGATCGACCATCTTGGGGAGGTTGGTGGGCGACCTGTTGGTGACAGCCGGTGTTGGTGCTCGGGCCGGCATATCGCCAACATGGGGGAAGACCTCGAGGTCACGCGGCAACGACCATGGGGTTCGGGCCGCTGCGCGGTCCCGCAACGGCTCGCCAGTCGCGCGGTGCCGGGGCGTCAAGGTCGGGTGGCGAGTCCACCCGGTCCCCGTTCCCGGTGCCACCCACCCGGTGTCCCGCGCCCCTAGCCCCCCACTTCCGGGCGTGGGTCCGGGACGGGGCGGCTGGCGAGCTTCGCGGCCCATGCCCTTCCCCCATGTCGCTTTCCCCGGTCCTTCGGTCAGCGCTCCGAGCTGACCCGAGCCCCCCAGCCCGCGTCCCTCGCCAGCGCCACCGCGGCGAGCTGGGAGCCCACGCCCAGCTTCGCCAGGATCGACTTGACGTGGGTGCGCACCGTCGCCTCGGAGACGAACGCCTCCCGCGCCACCTCGCGCACCCGCCGGCCCTGCACCAGCTCCCGCAGCACGTAGGCCTCGCGAGGGGTGAGCCGGTCCAGCCGGGAACGCCGCTCCTGGTCGTCGTGCTGCGCCTCGCGCCACAGGGTGATCAGCTGGTCACGGCGCATCCGCGACATCACCGGCAGTCCCTGGGCGACCCGCTCGATCACCTCGATGATCACGTGCAGCGGCGTGGACTTGTTGAGCACCGTCAGCGCCCCTGCCGCCACGCACGCCCCCCAGCGGGCCGGGTCGGTCCAGGCGGTGAGCACCACCACGCGGCAGCCGGACCGGGTCAGCGGCCCGATCAGGGCGCCGCCGTCCCCCGCCTCGCCCAGGTCCAGGTCGAGCAGCACCACCTGCGGCTGGCTGGCCAGCACCGACGCGAGGAGCCCGCCCTGCTCCTCGGGGACGGGGGACAGCGGGACGCTGGTCACCTCGAACCCCTCCGGAGCCAACGAGACCAGCAGTGCCTCGGCCAGCAGGGCGTGGTCCTCCACCAGGGCGACCCTGGTCGCCGCTCTCATCGGCCGTCCCCCGAGTTCCCCCCGGGCGGCCATCGCTCGTTCTCCGGCATCGGCCGGGCCCTCAGATGTAACCCCCACATGTGGTGACGGTACGTCGTCTGTCCCCCGAGATATAGGGGACGAAGCGGCCCTACCGCGAATTGGGTAGTCGATCTACCCGGAGTGAGGGTGGGGGACCACCCAGGGGAGGGGCCAGCAATAGCCCGATGCGGCCCCTGCCTGCTTTGCCGGTCCGGCGCCCGGACCGGCTGGGCCCGTCGCCCCGATGGCAGCCACGGACGATTGTCCCCGACAACACCCAAAACAGGGGACGTCAGGCGCCGCCGGAGTTCTTACGTTGACTGTCAGCTTCACGGTGGAGCAGGCCATGAGAATCCTGGGGAGTCAACGATGGAAGAGATCGACGTCGCCGTCATCGGAGCCGGCCCGCACGGCCTCGGCACGGCAGCAGAGCTGCGCCGCGCCGGCGTGGAGGTCCGCGTCATCGGGGAACCGATGTCGTTCTGGCACGCCATGCCGGAGGGTATGTGGATGCGGTCGCGCCGGAGCGGCAGCTCGATCCTGCGGCCCGAGGGCCCGTTGTCGATGGAGGGCTACGTCGCGGCGACGGGGATCACGGTTCCCCGCCACCCCACGCTGGCCGAGTTCATCGACTACGGCATGTGGTTCCAGCGGCAGGTCGCCCCGGACGTCGACCGCCGGCGCGTCGTACGCCTCGAGCGCGACGCCGAACGTTTCGTGCTCACCTTCGACGAGGGTGAGCGGCTGCGCGCCAACCGTGTGCTGGTCGCCGCCGGCATCGAGCGGTTCGCGCACCGGCCGGCGATGATGAAGGCGCTGCCCAAGGGAACCGCGTCGCACGTGGCCGACCACCGCAAGCTCGACGGCTTCAAGGGGCAGAACGTCCTGGTGATCGGTGGTGGGCAGAGCGCGCTGGAGTCGGCGACCCTGATGCACGAGCAGGGTGCGGACGTCGAGGTGCTCGCCCGGGGCAAGCAGGTCTTCTGGTTGCACGGTGACGGGCTGATGGACTCGCTGGGGCCCTTCGCGCCCCTGTTCTACGCCCCGACCGACGTCGGCCCGATCGGCATCTCGAGGCTCGTGGCGACGCCCGACGTGTTCCGCCACGTGCCGCGCAAGCCGTTCGACGTGATCTCGGCCCGGGCGATCCGTCCAGCGGGCGCCTCCTGGCTCAAGCCGCGGATGACCGAGATCCCGATCACGGCCGGCACGTCGGTGGTGCGGGCGGAGGCCAACGGCGACGGGCTGCGGGTCGAGCTCTCCGACGGAACCCGGCGCAAGGCCGACCACCTGCTGTTCGCGACCGGCTACAAGATCGACGTGAAGAAGTACCCCTTCCTCGAGCGCGACCTGGCCAACAGCATCAGGTGTGTCGACGGTTACCCCGTGCTGCGTCGCGGCATGGAGTCCTCGGTGCCGAAGCTGCACTTCCTCGGCGCCCCGGCCGCACGGGACTTCGGCCCGGTGATGCGGTTCGTGGCCGGCAGCTGGTTCACCTCGGGGGCGGTGACCAAGGTGGTCGTCAAGCGGCGGCAGCGCCGCAGCATCGACCTCGGCCGGCGGGTGCCCGCGGCCGCTGCAGGTGCGTGATGTCGCTGACGCGACCCGCGCGGCGGGCACGGGTGGGGAGCCCGGGCGCGACGGCCGGGGCCCTGGTGATCGGTGGCGACTACCAGGGGCTCGGCATCGCCCGGAGCCTCGGCCGTCGCGGGATCCCCGTCACCGTGCTCGACGACGAGCTCTCGATCGCGGGGGCGTCGCGGTACGTCCAGCGCAGCCACCGGGTCCCGGCGCTTCGGGAGGCCGGCGAGACCGTGGACGCCCTGATGGCGACCGGCGAGCGGCTCGGCCTGCACGGCTGGGTGCTCTTCCCGACGCGGGAGGAGATCGTGGCTGCCATCTCGACGCACCGGGAGCGGCTGAGCAGCATCTACCGGGTGCCGACCCCGCCGTGGGAGACGGTCCGGCGGGCCTGGGACAAGCGCGAGACCTACACGCTGGCCACGGACCTCGGGGTCGCGGTGCCGCGGTGCTGGTTCCCGCGGTCCGTGGCCGACCTCGCCGAGGTGGACACCTCCGCTCCGGTGGTCATCAAGCCGGCGATCAAGGAGAACTTCTTCTACGCCACCAGCGCCAAGGCATGGCGTGCCGACGGCCCCGAGCAGCTGCGTGAGGCCTACGCACGGGCCTGTGAGGTGATCGACCCGGCCGAGATCATCGTCCAGGAGATGGTGCCCGGCGGCGGCGAGGGCCAGCTCGCCTACTGTGCCTTCTTCCGGGCCGGGGAGCCGGTCGCGTCGATGACCGTGCGCCGCCGCAGGCAGCACCCGTCCGACTTCGGCCGGGCGAGCACCTTCGTGGAGACCGTCGAGCTGCCCGAGATCGAGGAGCCGTCGATCCGGTTCCTCCGCGCGATCGACTACTACGGGCTGGTCGAGCTGGAGTACAAGGTGGACCCGCGGGACGGACGCGCCAAGCTGCTCGACGTGAACGCGCGGACCTGGGGCTACCACTCGCTCGGCGCCGCCGCCGGGGTCGACTTCCCGGCGCTGCTGTTCAGTGACCAGGTCGGGGAGCCGGTCGAGCCGGTCCGGTCCCGCGCCGGGGTGCGCTGGATCCGCTGGGCCACCGACCTGCCCAACGCGGTCAAGGACGTGATGCACGGGGACCTGCGGGCCGCCGACTACGTCCGGTCGCTGCGCGGCGTCGACGTCGACGCGGTGTGGTCGGCCCGTGACCCGCTGCCCGCCCTTGCCGAGCTCGGGCTGCTGCCGTACCTCGCCATCCGGCGAGGCCTGTGAGAGAGAGCCGGGATGTTCACCTCGACCGATCCGTTCCCCTTCTTCGACTACTTCCGGGCCCCGTACGAGGTCGCCCGGGACGACGTCGGCGACCTGCCCCGCGGGGTGGGCAGGCTCACCCCCACGGACCGCGGGAGCGGCCCCTTCCCGTCGCTGTACTGGTGGCGGGCGGGGGCCGCACCGCACCAGCCGTGGCGGGTGCGGACCGGCAGGTTCTCCCTCGCCGGGTTCGACCTGGTCTGCCCGGTGCTCCGCGAGCTGCCGGCCGGACTCGCCGAGAGCAGCGGCACCGGCACGCAATGGCAGGTCGTGGAGCCGATCCTCGGTCCTGACGGGGACGTCGTCGCCTCGGTCCGGCGCGACGAGCTGGGCAATGTCTTCCTGCCCTTCGACCCCGGTGAGGCGATGACCTACCTGTGGTCGGAGCGCTACAACCGGCTGGGTGCGGCCCGGTGGACCGGTGCCGCCCGGCGCGTCATGGTGCAGGGCTACTACGCGTTGCGCCCCTTGCTGCCGCGCCGGGTCCAGATCAGGTTGCGTCGGGGGTACGCCGCGCGCGTCGACCTGCCCGAGTTCCCGCGCTGGCCCGTCGAGCACAGCCTGCACGACATGTACGACTGGCTCTGGCGGCTGCTCGCGGACGTCGCCGGTGAGCCGGTGCCGTACCTGAGCCTGTGGCCCGACGGGAAGCAGGCGGCGTTCGTGCTCACCCATGACGTGGAGACCGCCGTCGGACGCGACGCGATCGAGGACCTGCGTGCCCCCGAGCGTGAGCGTGGTCTCAGGTCGTCGTGGAACTTCGTGCCCGAACGGTACGACGTGCCGGACGAGCTCGTCCGCGCCCTGCAGGACGAGGGCTGTGAGATCGGCGTACACGGCCTGCGTCACGACGGACACGACCTCTCGTCGCGGCTCCAGCTCAGGAGGCGGCTGCCGGCGATCCGTGCGGCCGCCGACCGATGGGGGGCAGTCGGGTTCCGGTCACCGGCCACGCAGCGGCGCTGGTCGCTGATGCCGCGGACCGGCTTCGACTACGACTCGACCTACTGCGACACCGCTCCGCACGAGCCGGAGCCGGGCGGGAGCTGCACCTACCTCCCGTTCTTCAACCAGCAGCAGGTGGAGCTGCCGATGACGGTGCCCATGGACCACACGATCTTCGAGATCCTGGGCCACACCGACGGCGAGGTGTGGAGGCGAAAGACCGCCGAGCTTCGGGCGCGCAACGGGATGATCCTGATCCTGACGCACCCCGACTACACCGGTTGTCCCGGGCTGCTCGAGGCGTGGGACGAGCTGCTCGACGACCTGGGCGAGGACCAGACGGTCTGGCAGGCCCTGCCCCGCGAGGTCGCCGTCTGGTGGCGTGACCGAGCCGCGTCTCTGCTGGTCCGCGGAAAGGACGGCTGGCGTGTGGACGGGCCCGCACGGGGCCGCGCCCGGGTGAGCTTCGGGGGCGCCCATGACGACCGACTGCCGGACAGCCGGGCTGGTATCCAGGAGGAGGGGGAGCAGCGTGTGGATCAGCGTGTCGCAGGGTGAGGAGGACGCGGCGAGCGGCCGCCGGCGCCGCCGGGCCGCGCACGTCGCGGTCGTGGTGGAGAACGTGTCGCTGGCCGACGACAACCGGCTGCAGAAGCAGTGCACCGCCCTCGTCGAGGCCGGGCACCGGGTCTCGGTGGTCACCCGCCGGGACCCCGCGAACGAGCCGCTTCGGCACGTCCCCGGGCTCCGGCTCGTGGAGTACCCCGCACCACCGGACGGCGCCTCGACCGTGGGCCACCTCAAGGAGTACGCGATCTCCCTGCTCTGGCAGGTGCCCGCCCTGCTCCGGCTCCAGCTGCTCGACCGCGTGGACGTGCTCCAGATCTGCCAGCCGCCGGATCTCTTCTTCCCCTTTGCCAGGGTGATGCACCTGCTCGGCGGGCGCGTCCTGCTCGACCAGCGGGACCTGATGCCCGAGACGCTGCTCCAGCGGTACGACGACCCACCGGCGGCCGCCATGAAGGTGCTCGGCTGGCTGGAGCGGCAGACCCAGCGCGCGGTCGACCACAGCGTGACCGTCAACGAGCACCTGCGTGCACGGCTCGTCGGGCCGGGAGGGGCTCCCGAACGGGTGTCGCTGGTGTTCAACGGCCCGATGCTGTCACGCGTGGACGAGGCACTGGCCGACCCGATGCCGCAAGAGGGGCACCGCCACTTGGTCTGCTGGGCCGGCAAGATGGGCAAGCAGGACCGGGTCGACCAGGTCCTGCAGGTGGCCTACCACGTCGTGCACGAGCTCGGCCGGCGCGACTGCGGTTTCCTGCTGGTCGGCAACGGCGAGTGCCTCGAGGAGCTCCAGGCGCTCAGCACCGAGCTCGGCCTCGACGAATGGGTGCGCTTCCCCGGCTGGCTCTCGGAGGTTGAGCTCTACCGCTACCTGGCGTCGTGCGACGTCGGCCTGGACACCTCGCTGCAGGAGGAGGTGACCCCGGTGAAGGCGATGGAGTACATGGCCGTGGGGCTGCCGGTGCTGAGCTTCGACGTGGAGCAGACTCGCGCGCTCGTCGGTGATGCCGGCTTGCGGGTCGCCTCCGGTGACGTCGAGGTGATGGCCAAGGAGCTCGTCGCCCTGCTCGACGCGCCCGCAGATCGGCGGCGCATGGGGGAGGCCGGCCGCCGCAAGATCCGTGAGGAGCTCGCCTGGGAGCGGCAGGCCGAGGTGTACCTGTCGGTCGTCGAATCGCTGACCGGCCGACCGGGGCGTGGAGCTAACTGACCGTTCCGCGAACGTCCGACGCGACGGGCCAGGCGCCGGACTGCCGAGTGGCTGTCACAACCGTTCAGATGAGCGATCGTGACAGCCACTCGCGATGAACCGTCCCGGGTCTGGTGCACACCTCCGATGTGAGTGGAGGATGTGTCATGAGCGGTAGGGCGCAGGGCAGCAAGTACAGCCCGCAGACTCGGGAGCGGGTGGTGCGGCTGGTGCTGGAGCAGTCAGATCAGTTCCGCAACGAGTTCCAGGCGTGTGCGGCGGTTGCCGAGAAGTTCGGGATGCATCGCGAGACGGTGCGCCGGTGGGTCCGGGAGGCCCGGGTGGCCGCCGGTGAGCTGCCGGCCCATCCTGATGAGAAGGACCGCCAGATCGCCGAGCTGCGGCGGGAGAACGCCGAGCTGGCGCAGACGGTGGAGATCTTGAAGGCAGCGACGTCTTTCTTCGCGCGGGAGTGCGACCCGCTACCCCCGTCGTCTGCCAGTTCATCGCCGAGCACCGGGACAGGTTCGGAGTCGCACCGATCTGTCGAGCGTTGAGGACCCACCTCGAGCTCCAGATCGCTCCTCGCACCTACTACGCCTGGCTGGGGCGGGGCCCCTCCAAGCGCGCCTTGTGGGAGACAACGATCACCGAGATCCTGGCCGGCTACTACGAGCCCGACGAGCACGGCCGGCGCAAACCGGAGTCGTTGTACGGGTCCTTGAAGATGTGGGCACACCTGCAACGCCAAGGGATCCAGGTGGCGCGGTGCACCGTGGAGCGGCTGATGCGCAAGAACGGCTGGCAGGGCGCGCGCCGCACCAAGAAGGTCCGCACCACCATCGCCGCCGCTGATGCCGGCCGGGCGCCGGACCTGGTGGACCGACAGTTCAGCGTCGAGGCACCGAACCTGCTGTTCGTCGCCGACTTCACCTATGTCCGCGTCCGCGCCGGATTCGTCTACACCGCCTTCGTCGTCGACGCCTTCGCCGGCACCATCGTGGGCTGGGAGGTCGCAGCCAACCCCACCGCGACGATGGTCGAACAAGCACTCGCCGACGCCCTGGAGACCCGGCGCCGCCAACGACGTCCGGTCACTGCCGGTGCGGTGCACCACTCCGACGCCGGAACCCAGTACACCTCGATCGCCTTCGGGCACGCCCTCAACGAAGCCGGCCTGGCGCCCTCGATCGGCAGCATCGGCGACGCCTACGACAACGCCCTGGCAGAGACCACCATCGGGCTGTACAAGACCGAGTGCATCGCACCCCGATCACCGTTCCACCAAGGCCTGGACACCATCGCCGAGGTCGAAGTCGCCACCGCCAACTGGGTGCACTGGTACAACACCAGCCGCCTCATGCACCGACTCGGCCGCCGGCCACCCCTCGAAGCCGAGAACGACTACTACGATCAACCCACCACGGCACCCGCCGAGGTGGCAGTCATATGACCAGGTGCGCATCAAACCCGGGACGCTTCAGCATGTCCGGGCGTCACAACCGTTCAGATGAGCGATGGTGACGGCCACTCGGACGGCCATTCGGCATGCTCGGGCATCACAACAGGTCAGCTGACCCGCTTTGAGCGGGCCCGAACCCTGTCGGGCTGGTTCAGCCGTAGGGCTCGTGGTACTCCTCGCCCCACTCGGGGTCGAGCCAGATTCGGTCGTCGAGCAGCTCGCGGACCCGGGCGATGTACTGGTTGGCCTCGGGGACCTTCCAGGACCCGGCGTACCAGGTGCCGACGCAGCCCCAGATGTCGCCCGGCTCGTAGTCACCGGTGCCCGTGTTGCTCAGCCAGCGCAGCCAGCCCTCCTGGCAGCCGCGGAGGAACCCGCCGATGTAGTCGAGCGCGAAGGCGGTGGAGTCCCGGTTGAACGGGAAGGTGCCGTTCTGGTTGAGCTTCATCTTCCCCCAGGCGGGATCCTGCCAGGACATCACACCGACGATGGAGAAGGTCTTGGGACAGATCCCCGGCGGGTAGTCCTCGGTGTAGTCGTGGCCGTACTTGCTGATCTCCCGGCAGAAGATCCGACCGGCAGGACTGGGCTCGGTGAAGTAGTCGCCACAGCCGCGGGTCTCCACGCAGATGCCGGTGCTCGGGTCGACGACATGGTGGAACCAGGTCGACTCGGTGGCGGCGATCGCGCGCAGCAGGTTGTCGGAGAGCCCCCACTTGCACGCCGCCCACTGGATGTTCTCGTCGGTGGTGCCGGTGTGCTGGCCGTTGACGCGCTGCAACATCCAGGTGTTCCAGCGCTCGTCGTAGCTGCCGTGGGCGCCACGAGGCCGGGCCCGGAAGGCGGCGCTGACCGCCTCGGGGTCCGGCATCGTGTTGTTGGCCCTGCGGTTGCTCGGCCGCGGTTCCCAGTCCGAACGCCGCACACGCTCTGCACAGTCCTCGTCACCGGGGAGGTCCTGCCAGCTGCCTGCAGGCAGCGTCTCGAAGTACCCGTCCCACTTCGGGTGCGCCGGGGCGGGGCCGCCCTCCTCGGCGGCGGGTACGTCGGGTAGGTCGACCTCGAAGCGGACCATCCCGAGCGCCAGCACGGCGCTGAGACCGGCGACCGTCGCGACGGTCATGAGCGGCCGGAGCAGGCGGCGGCGGTGCCGCCGCCGCGCCATCTTGTGACTTCCCATGGACTTGGTCATTGCGCCGGTGCCACCACCTCGGTCGCGGGCTTGACTGCTGCGGGCTTGGTCGCCGCCGCCCGCCGACGGACCCGGGCCGGCTGGTTGGTCACGCAGCCGACGACCTTGTCCGAGACGTGGCTCAGGCAGGCCGCGGCCTCCCGGGCCGAGGCGCGCGAGCCGTGTGCGAGGTCGACGACGAGGACGACCCGGTCGGCGACGTAACCGAGCAGGCCGGCGTGGGCGGAGCTGAGTGCAGCCGGAGCATCGATGATCACGATGGAGTCCGCGGCCAGAGACCAGACCAGCAGCTGCAGGTCGTCGAGGCTCTGCGGGTGAGCGGAGGCCTGGTCCGGCGACGACCCGGCCGTCAGCACCCGCAGCCCCGGTACGGCGGTCTCGTGGAGCGCGTTCTCCGGCACCGCCAGACCCGCGAGCAGGTCGCTGAGCCCGGGGGAGCGGGGCACGCCGAAGCTCTCCTCGATCGAGGAGCTGGCCGGGTCCGCCCCGACCAGGACCACCCGCCGACCCATCCGGGCCAGGGCCACAGCGGTCTGCCGCGCGATGGTCGAGGTGCCGGCGTGCGCGCTCGCCCCGGTGATCAGCACGGTGAACTCCTTGCGGCTCTCGACCAGCCCCGGCACCCGGCTGGCGAGCTGGGCGAACGCCATCGCCATCTCCGGGTCGGCCGCCAGCGTCGAGCGTGCTCGCTGTTTCGACAGGTGCGGCACCGAGGCGAGCACGGGCAGCCCGGTGCGCGCCCCGGCGTCCTCCACCGTGCGCAGCCGGCCGGCCAGCCGGTCCCACCCGAACGCGGCGCCGAACCCGAGGCCGAGCCCGCCGACGACGGCTGCGCCGAGGATCAGCGCGTAGTCGGGGGTCACCGGCTCGTCGGGCAGGGAGGCGGGCGTGATCAGCCGGGCGATCGGCCGCTGCTCCCCGTCGTTGCGGTAGCGGACGTAGGTCTCGCTGAAGGCACGGGCGCCGATGTAGGCCTCACGTGCGGTGGGCGCCGTGTAGGTGAAGTCGAGGACGTTCGCGTCCACCGGGACGGTGACCTCGATGTTCTCCTCGGCATCCGGTGCCGCGATCCCCAGCTGTGCGGCCGCCCGCCGGACCACGAAGCCGGAGCTCGCGACCTCCTGCTCGGTGGGCATCGCGGCACCCAGGATCGAGCCGCTCTGGGTGATGGTCGGGTTCACCACCACCTGGGCGTAGGCCTCGTAGGTGGTCTTCGACATGGTCAGGAGTGAGGCGGCGGCGACGGCGAGCAGCGTGCACACCAGCATCAGCCAGATGTAGGTGCGCACCAGGCCGTGGGAGCGCTGTCCCTTGGAACGACGGATCCTCATGGTCGTGCCTCCTGGGCGATGTCGGCGGCCACGCTCGGGCTCGCGGGTGGGTCGGGCTGGACCAGCGCCAGTCCAAGAACGGCGTACAGGGCGTCGGCGAAGCCCCGGTAGGTGATGTGGGGGTCGAAGACCATCAGCACGACGACCACGACGACGGCGGCGTAGGCGGCCAGCGCGGCCACCGAGCTGTAGGAGCTCAGGGACCGGTTCAACGTCCGCATGGTCCGGAGCGTCACCACGACGAACCAGACGAACGCCCCGGCGAGGAAGACTCCTCCGCCCCAGAGCAGCCACGTGTATCCGCTCTCGATCCACACGAAGCCGAACGCGCCCGGGGCAGGTGCGCGCGCGGACGGCCGGACGCCGAAGATCGGGTTCGTGCCGCTGAACAGGTCGGGCCAGAAGTAGGTCTCGAGGTTGTACCAGCGGACCAGCCAGCTGCGCGGGATGCCGTGCATCGACTGGAACTCCTCGATCCGGTGCTCCACGGTCGGCCAGAGGACGTAGATGACCACCGGCAGGATGAGCACTCCGTAGCGGAGTAGGTCGAGCCGGCCGAGCAGCGCCGCGAGGGTGACCATGGCGATCATCAGGCCGAGCGCGCTGGAGAACTCCGCGGCGGCGAAGACGGCCATGATGTAGACGACCGCTGCCGGCGCCAGGAGCAGCGCAGCCTTGCGGTCCTTCCACCACAGTCCGATCGCGAGACCCAGGTTGAGGATCGTGAAGTCCGCCGTGGCGGCGGGCAGGCCGATCGTGGAGCCGGCGCGGGGGTCGGCGAAGACGTCGGTGTAGCCGAAGCTGGCGTACCAGGGCATCAGCAGCTCGCGGACCCCGAACAGCCCGAGGGACTGGGCGATCGCGATCCCGCCCACGATCGTGGCCACCGAGAGTGAGATGGCGATGCAGATCCTGACCTGCGCCTGCGTGCGGACGGTGTAGCGGACCAGGGCGAAGACCGCCAGCGTCTTCCACATCACCGCCGCATGGGTGATGTCGTCCATCTCGACAGTGCGTCCGCGGACCACCATGAAGACCAGGGGAAGCACCGAGCTGGCCAGTGCCATCGCGAGCAACGTGGTCGCGACCGGACTGAGGGAGAGCCGGGGGATCCGGACGTCGAGGCGCAGGAGCAGGACCGCCCGGGCGACCAGGATCGCGATCAGCAGTCCGAGGAGCGCCTCGTTCGGACGCAGCATCGGCACCAGCCGGTCGCGGTCGATACCGACGACCAGCGGGGTCGCGGCGATCAGCACGTAGGCCGCCGTGACCGGCCGCCAGACCACCACGGCCACGAGCAGCGCGCCCACCACGCCGGCGAGGGCGAGGACGGGGGAGAGTGCGGCCAGCGCACCGATGCCGGTCGCGGCCAGCATCGCCAGGAGCACGACGGACACCCCGCTGAGCCAGGCAGACCGGCGCGACCGGCTCCCGGGGTGTCCCAGGAACAGGGTCGGCGCGGTCACGAGGCTCATGGCTGGTCGCCCTCCACGGCCACGTTGCCGGCTCGCTTCGAGCGCAGCCCCTCGGTGAGCCACGTCAGCTCGGCCGAGCGGAGCAGCACGTGCACGGCACCGTAGACGAGAGCACCGCTCACCGTCCCGGCCAGCACGGCGGTGATCTGTCCAGTGCGGCCGTCGATGGTCGAGGTGGCCAACCGGGACACCAGCGCGACCACGGGGACCATGACGGCGGCCGCTCCCGCGGTGCGCAGGAACGACGGCCAGAACCGGTGGCTCGTCGGACCGCACGAGCGTCGTACGCGCATGAAGAGGTGGGCGCCCCCGATGACGGCGGCCACGGCGTACGCCGCACCGAGGAGGGCGACGACGGGAGCGTCGTCGACCAGCAGCACGGGCGTGGCGAGCACGAGGCACACCGCGGCCTGCAGGGCCATCGACACCAGCGGCACCCCGGCCTGACCGCGGGAGTAGGCGGCCTGCGTGGAGACCACGAACAGGGTCTCGCCGATCAGACCGAGCGCGATCGCGGCGAGCGAGCCCGAGACCATCGACACGCCCTCGGCGGTGCTCATCTGGCCGGCCGCGACCGTCTCGGCGAGCGGGCCGGCGAGGACGACGTACCCGCAGGCGGCCGGGACCACCAGGAACAGCGCGAGGCTGACCGCCCGGCCGAAGGCGTCGGCGAACAGCCGGTCCTGCTCGCCGCCGTTGAGCCGCGCCAGCCGGGGGAGGAGTGCCAGCCCCACCGGGGCGGCGGCCAGTGCCAGCGGCAGGTGGTAGAAGTTCATCGAGATCTGCAGCGCCACCGTGCCGCCGGCGACCCGGCTGGCGAGCACGAGCAGGAGCAGGACCTGCGCGGCGAGCATCCCGGACTGCAGCAGCGCGCGGTTGGCGCGCGAGATGACCGTGCGCACCTCCGGGTCCCGCCAGCCCGCCCGGGGACGGATCGACACCCCGAACCGCCGCGCACCCCACCACTGCAGGGCGGCGTGCACGGCTACGGCTGCGGTCGATCCCAGGCCCAGGACGAGCATCTCGCCGGTGGGCACCGTGGCGCCGCTGCCGTGGTCGACCCCGTAGACCGCCGCCACCGCTCCCAGCACGATGACGACGCCGAGGTTCTCCACCGCGGGGGCGGCCGCGGCCAGCGTGTAGCGCCGGTGCGCGTAGCTGACCGCGGTCGCCGAGGCGATCACGGCGTAGAGGAACACCTGCGGCACCGCGAGCACGAGCAGCAGCCGGGTCTGGGCGACCTGGTCGGCCGCGACCGCGCTCGGCTCACCGAGCGCGGCCAGCTGCAGCAGGAGGGGTACGGCGAGCACCGCGACCGGCGCGGCCACCAGCAGCGCCGTCATGGCGACACCGAGGAACCCGCCGCTCACCCGCGAGGTGTCGCCGGGACGGCCCGAGTCGATGTAGCGCACCAGTGCAGGCACCAGCAGGGACGACAGCAGCGACCCGGCGAGGAACCCGTAGAAGATCAGGTTCGGCACCGAGTTCGTCAGCTGGTAGGCGTTGCCGAAGAAGGTAGGGCCGAGCACCGCGCCGATCATCACCACGCGGATGACACCCGTGGCCCGGCTGACCGACGTCCACAGCCCCACGGTCACCGAGTCGCGTGCGGTGCTCGAGGCGCTGGTCAGCTCGTCGTCGGCTGCCACCGCCTCCAACGGCTCGGATCGAGCGGTCATCGAGCACCGCCACGGAGCAGGGCCGGGACCGTGCGGAGCATGATCACGATGTCACCGAGCAGGGTCGCCTGGTTGACGTACTGCACGTCGAGGTGCAGGCCCTCGGTCATCGTCAGCCGGTTGCGCCCGCTGACCTGCCACAACCCGGTGAGCCCCGGACGCACCGCGTGACGCTGGTGGGCCCAGACGGGGAACATCTCCACCTCCCACGGCAGTGCCGGCCGCGGACCCACCAGCGACATGTCTCCCCGCAGCACGTTGACCAGCTGCGGCAGCTCGTCGATCGACGTACGCCGCAGGAAGGCGCCCACCTTGGTGACGCGCGCGTCGCCGGCGAGCTTGTAGAGCCCCTGCTCCGCCTCCACCTCGCCGGCCAGCAGCCGCGCCACATAGGTGCGGTGCACGTCCTCCGGGCTGCGGTCGTGCATGGTGCGGAACTTGTAGATCTCGAAGGTGCGTCCGCCGGCGCCGACCCGCTCCTGGCGGTAGATACCGGCCCCGGGGCTGGTCGTGCGCACCGCAAGGTAGGCGACCGCGAGAAGCGGGACGAGCAGCACCAGGAGCACGGACGCCGCGAGGACGTCGAGCATGCGCTTGGCAGCGGGGTAGAGGCGCAGACCCCAGGGGAGGGCGAACCCGGCCTGGGTCTCTCGGGCGCTGGTCTCGGTCATGGCACCGGCTCCGCGCGGTGGGCGCCGTTCACGATCGGCCGCTGCTCGGGCAGCTCCTGCTTGAACCGGAACCGGTTGCCGATGTGGGACTGGTTGCCGTCGACCCGGCGCGCGATGTCGGTGAGGTCCTCCACCCGGCCGCGCACGACGGCGGGGTTGCCGTAGGCGACGACACCGGCGGGCAGGTCCCGGGTGACCACGGACCCGGCGCCGACGATGGTGCCGGCGCCGATCCTGACGTAGGGGAGCACCGTGACGTTCACGCCGAGCTGGGCGCCGGGACCGATCCAGGGGCCCGACATCCGCTTGGCGGACTCCTCCTGGCCGGGGTAGAGGTCGTTGGCGATCGTGACCCCGGGAGCGAGGAAGGCCCCGTCGCAGATCTCGGTGAACTGGGCCACGTAGCAGTTGCTGTGCACCTTCACCCCGTCGCCGAGGACGCAGCCGTAGTCGATCACGGTGTTGCTCCAGACCGACACGTCGTCACCGATCAGGCACTCCTCGCGGACCACGACGTTGTGGCCGGACTGGAAGCCGTCACCGATCCGCGTGCCGCCGTAGATGATCGTGCCGCTGCGCAGCCGGGCGTTGCGGCCGAGGGCGGAGTCGGCGTCCACGTCGCGGTCGGGCTGGTAGCCCAGCAGCACGGTCGCGTCGCTGACCAGACCACCGCCGACCGACATCCCGGCCCGCATCAGTCGGCCCTCCGGGGTGCGACCGCGTTCAGCCGCTCACAGACCCGTGCGACGTCGGCGAGGTCGAGGTGGGGGAACATCGGCAGCGAGACGATCTCGTCGGCGGCCGCCTCGGCCACCGGCAGCGGCCCGTCGGCGAAGCCGCGGTAGGCCGGGGTCAGGTGGCACGGGGTCGGGTAGTGCAGCCCCGTGGCGATCCCGGCTGCGGCGAGCTCCTCGCGCACCCGGTCCCGCTCGAGCACGCGGGCCACGGCGAGGTGGACCGCACCCACGGAGCCCGGGGTCTCGGCGAGCAGCGGCGCGACCGTCGGGTCGAGGAGCGCCCGGTACTGGTCGTAGCGCACCCGGCGCGCGGTGTTCCACGCCTCGAGCCGGCGCAGCTTCGCGGACAGAACGACGGCTTGGACCGAGTCGAGCCGGCTGTTGGTGCCGAAGCCCTCGTGCTGGTAGTGGCCCGCCCCGGAACGGCCGTGGTCGCGCAGGCTGCGCAGCCGGGCGTCCACCACCGGGTCGGAGGTCACCACGGCACCGGCGTCCCCGAAGGCGCCGAGGTTCTTGCCGGGGTAGAAGCTGGAGCAGCCGGCGACGCCGTACGACCCGGCGCGGCGTCCCCGCCAGGTGGCGCCCTGCGCCTGTGCGGCGTCCTCGACCACGCGCAGGCCGAGCCGGTCCGTGGTGGCGAGGATCGCGTCCATGTCCGGCATCTGGCCGTAGAGGTGGACCACCATCACCGCCCGGGTCGCCGGGGTGACCGCGGCCTCGATCGCCTCGGCCGTGATCAGCAGCGTGCCCGGGTCCACGTCGACGAACCTCGGCCGGGCGCCGGCGAGGACGACGGCCTCGACGGTGGCCACGAACGTGTTCGTCGGCACGATCACCTCGTCGCCCGGCCCGATGTCCAGGGCACGCAGAGCGAGGTGCAGCGCGTCGGTCCCGTTGGCCACCCCCACGGCGAACCGGGTGCCGCAGAAGGCCGCCCAGTCCTCCTCGAAGCGCGAGACGACCTCGCCGCCGACGTACTGGTTGCTCTTGGTCAGCTGCGCCCACCCCTCGAGAACCTCGTCCCGGACCTCGTCGGTCATCGGGCCGAGGTCGAGGAACGGCAGCTGTGTCACCGTCTGAGTCATGATGCCCCCCTTGTCCTTCACCTGAGTCACAGCGCAAGCCGGTCGGCCGGCCCGGCCTGCCGCGGGATCTTCACCTCGGCCGGAGCGACCGCGAGGCTCTCCCGCAGCTCGTCGATGCGCACGGCCCGCCCCTCGCGCATGGAGATCTGTGCGGCCTCGAGAACCTCGACCACCGCCAGCCCGTTCTCACCATTGGTGAGCGGCTCCATGCCGGTCTGGACGCAGTCGACGAAGTGCTCGTCCTCGACCCGCAGCGGCTCGTTGACCACGAGGTACGGCGCCACGATGTCGCCGTAGCGGTAGGACATGGGCGGCGAGGTCAGGTCCTCCTCGGCCTCCCCGCTGGTCATCGCCTGCACGCCCTTGTCGTGCACCTTGATCCGCTGCTCGGCGTCGAGGTCGTCGAAGACCACCATCTTCTTGCTGCCGACCAGCGTCACCCGGCGCACCTTGCGGGGGTCGAGCCAGCTGACGTTGACGTTGGCGAAGACGCCCGGCTCGTCGTAGTACAGCCGCATGTGCGCGATGTCCTCGAGCCGCGGGTGCGCGTTGCGGGATGCCCAGCACTCGATCGAGGTCGGCTGGGTGCCGAGCACGTAGTTGAGGATCGAGATGTCGTGCGGGGCAAGGTCGAACAGCACGTTGACGTCGTGCTGGTAGAGGCCGAGGTTGAGCCGGGCCGTGTCGAGGTAGTACAGGTCTCCGAGCTCCCCGTCCTGGACCAGGTCCCGCAGGCTCCACACCGCCGAGTGGTACTCGAAGGTGTGCCCGACCATCAGGGTCACCCCGGCGGCCCGAGCGGCGTCGACCATCGCGCGGCCCAGGGCGGTGTTCACCGACAGCGGCTTCTCCACCATCACGTGCTTGCCGTGCCCGATCGCCTGGAGGGCGAGCGGAGCGTGCGTGCTCGGCGGGGTCGCGATCACGACCGCGTCGATGTGGGGCAGCGCCTGCTCCAGCGTCTCGAAACGGCGGATGGTCGGGAAGATGCGAATGATCGCGTCGCCGCGCTCCGCGCTCGGCTCGATGACCGCGACCTGGGCGACCGACTCGAGCGACATGAGGGCACGCACGTGCTTCGAGCCCCAGTAGCCGCATCCCACGACTCCGACGCGGAGTCCCTTCTGCTCTGACATGTCTGTCCCCTTCATCGAGTACGCCGTCACGACGACCGCGCTGAACTTTCCGTCCGGGTGGCCGTCGGTCGGAGATCGGTCCCCCCGGCTCCGCCGACAACGGCAAGGTATGTCGGGGGGATCGGGCGCCACATCACCCAAACTGGGCAGCCGCGGCCTCGAAGTGCGGACACGAAAAGACGAGGGCCCCCGACTCGGATGAGTCAGGGGCCCTCGTCGTGGGCTTCTACCTCAGTGCTTGCGCAGCTCCTCGCCGTGCACCTCGTGGCGGCCGTCGAACTGGTGGCCATCGGCCGAGTGCGCCTCGCCGGCGTGGACCTCGAGCTCGTGCTCGGCGTGGTGACGCGCCGCCTCGAGCTCCTCGCGCGTGGGCTTCTGGACCGCGTCGGCGAACCAGAACCGCGAGAGCCGCGAGCGCAGCCGGTCCTTGCGGGCGCTGGGGGAGGGGATGCCGTTGGCGTCCTCGCCCTGCGGCAGCTCGTAGACCTCGTCGCGGTCACGCGCGGTGAGCGTGTAGGCCTCGGCAGCGTTGATCGGCAGGTGCCGCTCGGTGTACTGGCCCTCCGGCGAGCGCATGATGACACCCGTCTCGTAGCCGTGGAGCAGCTTCTCCTGGTCGTGACGCTGGAGCGAGATCGCCCACCGCCGGGCGATGATGAACGCCAGGATCGGTCCGAGGATCACCGCACCACGCATGAAGTAGGTGATCTGGTTGAGGTTCAGGTTGAAGATCACCGCGATGATGTCGTTGCCGCCCGCGGCCCAGAGCAGGCCGTAGAAGGTCATCAGCGCGACCATGAACGCGGTCCGGTTCGGAGCGTTGCGCGGACGCTGCAGCAGGTGGTGCTCCCGCTTGTCGCCGGTGATCCACTGCTCGATGAACGGGTAGAGCATCACCACGGCCAGCAGCACCACGGGCACGATCGCGCCGGGCAGGAAGACGCTCAGCGGCAGCGTGAACCCGCCGATCTCCCACTCCCACGCAGGCATGATGCGCAGCAGGCCCTCGGCGAAGCCCATGTACCAGTCGGGCTGCGAGCCCGCCGTCACCTCGGCCGGGTTGTAGGGGCCGTACTTCCACACCGGGTTGATGCTCAGCAGCGCACCCATCAGGGCGGTGGTGCCGAACACGATGAAGAAGAAGCCACCGGCCTTGGCGGCGTAGACCGGCATCATCGGGTAGCCGACGACGTTCTGCTCGGTCCGGCCGGGGCCGGGCCACTGGGTGTGCTTGTGGTACACGAGCAGCAGCATGTGGGCACCAATCAGCGCCAGCAGCAGGCCCGGGATCAACAGGATGTGGACCATGTAGAGGCGCGGGATGATGTCGTCGCCGGGGAACTCGCCGCCGAACAGGAAGAACGACAGGTAGGTGCCGATCACCGGGCTCGACTTCATCAGGCCGTCGGCGATGCGAAGACCCGTGCCCGAGAGCAGGTCGTCGGGGAGCGAGTAGCCGGAGAAGCCCTCCAGGATGCCCAGCAGCAGCAGGACCGTGCCGATCACCCAGTTGAGCTCGCGCGGCTTGCGGAAGGCGCCGGTGAAGAACACCCGCAGCAGGTGCACGAACATCGCACCGATGAAGAGGTTCGCGGCCCAGTGGTGCATCTGCCGCATGAGCAGACCGCCGCGGACGTCGAAGGACAGGCCGAGCGTGGAGGCGTAGGCCTCGGACATGTGCAGGCCGCGATACTCCTCGTAGGAGCCCTGGTAGATCACCTCGGCCATGCTCGGCTTGAACCACAGGGTCAGGAAGACACCGGTGAGCAGCAGGACCACGAAGCTCCACAGCGCGATCTCACCGAGCATGAACGACCAGTGGTCGGGGAAGACCTTGCGGAGGTTCTTCTTCGCGGCACCGGCGATCCCGAGGCGCTCGTCGGCCCAGGTCGCGACACCGCCGATCTTCGACGGCTTCTCGGCAGCCGCGGCCGTCTTGGCGTTGGTCTTGATGGCCATCGTCACTCACCACGTTCCCAGTAGCTCGGGCCCACGGGCTCGAGGAAGTCGCTCATCGCGATCAGGTAGCCCTCGTCGTCGACCCCCATCGGCAGCTGCGGGAGCGCGTGGCCGGCGGGGCCGAAGATCACCTTGCCGTTGTCGGCCAGGTCGAAGGTCGACTGGTGGCAGGGGCAGAGCAGGTGATGGGACTGCTGCTCCCACAGCGAGATCGGGCAGCCCACGTGGGTGCAGATCTTGGAGTAGCAGAGGATGCCCTCGACGCCCCAGTTCTCGCGGCCCGCGGCGGGGGTGATGTCCTTGGGCTGCATTCGGACCAGGATCACCGCGGCCTTGGCCTTCTCCGCGATCACCTCGTGGCCGTGCATCACCGGCTCGCCCTCCTCGTCGGTCTCGAAGAAGATGGCGGGCTCGGCGTTGATCAGCTGGCCGATCTCGACCTCGTCGGGGCGGATCGGGGTGCCCGAGACGTCGTTGACGATCCGCATCCCCTTGCGCCACACGGTGCGGGCGAGCGCGTCACCCGGCAGCGGGCCGAGGTCGCGCAGCGCGACGATCGCCGGCAGACCCAGCATGGCGAGCGCGCCGATGAGGGAGTTGCGGATCAGCGGGCGGCGGGTGATGCCGGAGTCGGCGGTGCCCTGCCCGAGGGCCTCGAGGGCGGTGCGGCGGTCCTCCTCCGACGAGCTCGCCGGGTGGCGGTACTCGACGATCTCGACGTCGCTCATCAGCTTGCGCGCCCACTGGATGGCACCGACGCCGATGAGCAGCAGGGCGAGGCCCAGCGAGAGGCCGAGGAACAGCGTCGAGGCGCCCAGACCCAGGAAGGTGTCGGGATCCTCGGCGCCGATGTCGAAGCTGAAGTAGGCGACGACGAACAGGATCGACATCACCGCGGCGAGACCGAACATCGTCGCGACCTGCCGCTCGGCGCGCTTCTCGGCGGCCGGGTCCACATCGGTGGGACGCGGCTCGTGAGGGGGCAGGCCGGGGTTGTCGAGCGGCTCTGCCGGGATCGGGGCGTGCGGGTCGACGACGGCCTCGTCGTTGCCCGGCACCGGCATGTTGCTGCCGTCAGGGGTGTGGGTCACGCCTTCTTCCTCTTCTCGGACTTGGCGGTGTGCGCGGCGATCCAGACGGCGAAGCCGACCAGGCCGCCGATGCCGACGAGCCAGGCGAACAGGCCCTCGCTGACGGGGCCGAGGGCGCCCATCGAGAAGCCGCCGTAACCAGGGTTCTCCTCGAGGCTCTTGAGGTAGGCGATGATGTCGCGCTTCTCCTCGGGCTTGAGCACGTCGTCGGAGAACACCGGCATCTGCTGCGGGCCGGTGAGCATGGCCTCGTAGATGTGCACCTCGTCGACGCCCTTGAGGGTCGGGGCGTACTTGCCGCCCGGGAGGGCGCCACCGGAGCCGTCGAAGTTGTGGCACGCGGTGCAGTTGGTGCGGAAGAACTCACCGCCGCGGACGACGGCCTCCTCACGCTCGTCCTCGGGGATCTCGTTCGGGTCGTACTGCTCGGCGGTCGGGATCGCGGGACCGGGGCCGAGAGAGGCGACGTAGGCGGCGAGCGCGCGGGTCTCCTCCTCGTTGTAGACGCGGTCCTTGCGCGGGGCCTGGACCCCGGGCCGGGCCATCGGCATGCGCCCGGTGGACACCTGGAAGTCGACCGCGGCGGCGCCGACACCGACCAGCGACGGTCCGTACTGGGTGCCGTCCTTGGCGACCAGGCCCTCGGCGTTGCGCCCGTGGCAGGAGGCGCAGCCGACGAGGAACAGCTCACGGCCCTGGTCGACGAGCGACTGGTCGGAGGCGAGCTCGTCGGTGGCCGAGGCGGGGGACAGCACGGCGTACGCGCCACCGGTGAACAGCAGACCCATCAGGAGCACCACGACCCCGGCGAGGGGGCTACGGCGCTTGGCTGAGAGGCGAGCGCTTAGGAATCGCACGAAGAGTCCTCGTCTACTTGATCAGGTAGATGGTCGCGAACAGGCCGATCCACACGACATCGACGAAGTGCCAGTAGTAGGACACGACGATGGCGCTCACGGCCTGCTCGTGGGTGAACTTGCGGGCCATGAACGTGCGGCCCAGCACGAAGAGGAAGGCGATCAGACCGCCGGTGACGTGCAGACCGTGGAAGCCCGTGGTCAGGTAGAACATCGAGCCGTAGGCGGTGGAGGACATCGTCACGCCCTCGTGCACCAGCTCGGCGTACTCCAGCGCCTGGCCGCCGATGAAGATCGCGCCCATGACGTAGGTGAGCACGAACCACTCGCGCAGGCCCCAGCCCTTGATGTTCATCAGGCCGCCGGTGCGACCCACCTGTCCGCGCTCGGCGGCGAACACCCCGAGCTGGCAGGTCACCGAGGACAGCACCAGGATCGTCGTGTTGGCCGTCGCGAACGGCACGTTCAGCTTCTCGACCTCCGCGGCCCACAGATCCGGCGAGACGGCGCGGATCGTGAAGTAGGCAGCAAAGAGCGCCGCGAAGAACATCAGCTCGCTGGAGAGCCAGACGATCGTTCCGACGCTGACCATGCTGGGACGGTCATGGTGCCCGTGCAGACGGGATGCAGGAATCACAGTTGCTGTCGCCACGCGGGACATTATGTCGGTAACCCTCCGCAGAAGACATCCGCCCCCCTTACTTTGGTCCTCCCGTTTCGCGGACCTTGGTCCTGAGCCGCGGTTCTGCTGCCCGTGGTTCGACTCGTCCCGGCGTCCGGACTGCTCCGGGCGGCGCCTAATCTGGTGGCGTGCGTGCCGTCACCGGCGTGGAGGAGCTCTCCGGCCTGCCCCCGTTCGACCTGTCCGCCGTCTTCAGCGAGTGGGGGATGGACCCGTACCTGTTCGTCCTCACGGTCTGGGCCGTCGGGCTCTACCTGTTCGGGGTGTGGACGCTGCACGCGCGCGGCGACTCCTGGCCGCTCGCGCGGACGATCAGCTTCGTCGTGCTCGGCATGGGCAGCTTCTACGTCGCGACGTCCTCGGGGCTCGCGGCGTACGACACGGTCCTGCTGAGCGCGCACATGGTCCAGCACATGATCCTGTCGATGGCGGTGCCGCTGTTCCTGGCTCTGGGCGCACCGGTCACCCTCGCTCTGCGCACGCTTCCCCGGCGGCCACGCGCCTGGTTGCTGGCGGTGCTGCACTCCCGGGTGGCCCGGGTGCTGTCGTTCCCGCCGCTGGCCTTCCTGCTCTTCGTGATCAGCCCGTGGGCGCTGTACTTCACCGGCTGGTACGACGCGTCGCTGCGATCGACGTACGTGCACGAGATGATGCACATCCACCTGGTGCTGGTCGGGTCGCTGTTCTTCTGGCCGCTGGTCGGCGTCGACCCCGTGCCAGGACGCGTGGGCTACCCCTTCCGGCTGCTGATGATCTTCCTCACGCTGCCGTTCCACGCCTTCCTGGGCACCACGATCATGGACCAGACGGAGCTGATCGCGGGGGACTGGTACCGAGCGCTGCCGATGGACTGGCTCCCCGACCCCGCGGACGACCAACACCTGGCCGGCGGGATCCTCTGGGGCTCCGGCGACGTGGTGGGCCTGCTGTTCTTCGGCGTGCTGTTCGTGCAGTGGGTGCGGGAGTCGATGCGGGAGGCCCGGCGCGAGGACCGCCGGCTGGACCGCCTGGAAGCGCAGGGCTCTGCCCCGGGCAGGGGCCACGACGAGTAACATCGGGCGCGTGACCGATGCGACCACCGCCCCCCAGGCTGCCCGTCCCTTGAAGGTCCTCGTCTACAGCGACGACGTGAACACCCGCCAGCAGGTGATCATGGCGCTGGGCAGGCGTCCGCACCCGGACCTCCCCGAGCTGGAGTACGTCGAGGTCGCGACCGAGCCCGTCGCGGTGCAGCAGTTCGACGCCGGCCAGCTCGACCTGGCGATCCTGGACGGTGAGGCGACGCCCGCTGGTGGCATGGGCATCGCCAAGCAGATGAAGGACGAGATCTACCAGTGCCCGCCGATCCTGGTGCTCACCGGCCGCGCCCAGGACGCATGGCTGGCCACCTGGTCGCGCGCGGACGCTGCGGTGCCGCACCCGATCGACCCGATCCTGCTCGCCGAGGTCGTGACGCGCCTGCTGAAGCCGCGTGTCGCCCTGGCGCACTGAGTCCCGGACGGGACCGATGACCGCCGCGCACACCTGGCCCGAGGTCCTCTCCGCCCTGATCGGCCGCCGGGACCTGACCGGTGCTCAGACCACCTGGGCGATGGGGGAGATCCTCTCCGGCGAGGCGACCCCGTCGCAGATCGCCGGTTTCGCGGTCGCGCTGCGGGCCAAGGGGGAGACCGTCGACGAGGTGGAGGGCCTCGTCGAGGCGATGTACGCCCATGCCACCCCGCTGACCGTCCATGGCCGCGTGCTCGACGTCGTCGGCACCGGCGGCGACCGCTCGATGTCGGTGAACATCTCCACGATGGCCGCGATCGTGGCCGCCGGGGCGGGCGTGCCCGTGGTCAAGCACGGCAACCGGTCGGCCTCGTCGAAGGCCGGCAGCGCCGACGTGCTCGAGGCGCTCGGCGTGCGGCTGGACCTGCCGGCGGACAAGGTCGGCCACATGGTGGAGCAGGTCGGGATCACCTTCTGCTTCGCGGCCTCGTTCCACCCGGCGCTGCGCCACGCGGCCGTGCCGCGTCGTGAGCTCGGGGTCGGCACCACCTTCAACTTCCTCGGCCCGCTGGCGCACCCGGCGAAGCCGCAGGCGCAGGCGATCGGCTGTGCCGACGCGGCGATGGCACCGGTGATGGCCGGCGTGTTCGCCAAGCGCGGCGTGGACGCCTGGGTGTTCCGCGGTGACGACGGGCTCGACGAGCTGACCACGACCACCACCTCGCGGATCTGGGCGGTGACCGACGGCACGGTAACCGAGCACGTGCTCGAGCCGCTCGACTTCGGGATCTGGCGCGGCACGGCCGAGGGGCTGCGTGGCAAGGACGCGCGGTTCAACGCCGACGTCGTACGCCGGGTCATGGCTGGCGAGCAGGGACAGGTGCGGGATGCCGTCGTACTCAACGCCGGGGCGGCCCTCGCCGTCCATGCCGCCGAGCCGGGCTCCCTCGAGGAGAGGCTGACGGTCGGGATCCAGCGTGCCCAGGAGTCGATCGACACCGGATGCGCCCGCGACGTCCTGGAGCGCTGGGTCGAGGCGAGCCGGCGCGCCTGACTCGCCGGTTTCATGCCTGGCCCACCGGTGGGTAAGGATGAGCGCGTGACTGGACACAGCTTCGAGCTCCTCGAGCTCGCGCGGGCCCGCGGGGTCGCCACGGAGTACTGGGACTGGCGCGGGAACCACGTGCAGGTCCCCGAGGAGACGATCGTCGCCGTGCTGGCCGCGATGGACGTCGACGCGTCGTCCCCGGCGGCGGCAGCCGCGGCGCTGGAGGCCGAGCGGGAGGCCCGCTGGGCGCGGACGCTGCCGCCGAGCGTGGTGGCGGTGCAGGGCGAGGAATCCACGTTCTGGGTGCACGTCCCGCACGGCTCGCCCGCCGAGGTGTGGATCGAGCTCGAGAGCGGCACGCTGCAGCGCGACCTGCAGCAGGTGGAGAACACCGAGACCCCGCACGAGGTCGCCGGGACCCTGGTCGGCGAGGCGTCGTTCCGGTTGCCGCCGGACCTGCCGCTGGGCTATCACCGGCTGTGGGCACGCTCGGCCGACGAGGAGAGCTCGTGCACGCTGATCGTCACCCCGGCCTGGCTGGGTCTTCCCGAGCAGCTCGGCGACCGTCGCGGCTGGGGCTTCGCCGCGCAGCTCTACAGCGTCCGCTCGGCCGAGTCGTGGGGGGTCGGCGACCTCGTCGACATGACCGACCTCGCCGTGTGGTCGGGGGCCGAGCTGGGTGCGGACTACTTGCTCGTGAACCCGCTGCACGCCGGTGAGCCCACCGCGCCGATGGAACCCTCGCCGTACCTGCCCAAGTCGCGCCGGTTCTTCAACCCGCTCTACCTCCGCGTGGAGCGGATCCCGGAGTACGCCGCGCTGTCGGCCGCCGACCGGGACGAGGTGGACCGGATCGGCGCATCCCTGCGCAAGTCGCTCGACGGGGTCGACGCCATCGAGCGCAACCCCTCCTGGACCGCCAAGCTGGAGGCGCTGCGGCTCGTCCACGCCGCGCCACGCACGGCAGGCCGCGAGGTCGACTATGCATCGTTCTGCCGACGCGAGGGGCACAGCCTCCGGGACTTCGCCCGCTGGAGCGCGCTGGCCGAGGTGCACGGCTTCGACTACCGCGAGTGGCCCGAGGAGCTGCGGCACCCCGCCTCGGAGGCGGTGACGCAGTTCGCCCAGAAGCACGCCGAGCAGGTCGACTTCCACATGTGGCTGCAGTGGGTGATGGACGAGCAGCTCCAGACCGCCCAGGCCAAGGCCGTCGCCGCCGGGATGCGGCTCGGGGTGATGCACGACCTCGCCGTCGGCGTCTATCCCGGTGGTGCCGACGCGTGGCGGTTGCAGGACACCTACGCGACCGGCATCCAGGTCGGCGCGCCCGCCGACGCCTACAACCAGCTCGGCCAGGACTGGGGTCAGCCGCCGTGGCGTCCCGACCGGCTCGCCGAGCTCGGCTACGGCCCGTTCCGGGACCTGATCGCCGCCGTGCTGCGGCACGCCGGTGGGGTCCGGGTCGACCACATCCTCGGTCTGTTCCGGCTGTGGTGGGTGCCCGTGGGCAACTCCCCGCACGAGGGCACCTACGTCTACTACGACCACCGGGCGATGGTCGGGGTGCTCGCGCTCGAGGCGAAGCGGGCCGGCGCCGTGGTGGTCGGTGAGGACCTCGGCACCGTCGAGCCGTCCGCCCGCGACTACCTGCGCCAGCGCGGCATCCTCGGTACGTCGATCCTGTGGTTCGAGAACGGGTCAGACGGCAGGCCGCTGCCCGCCGAGCACTGGCGGGAGTACTGCCTGGCTTCGGTCACCACCCACGACCTGCCGCCGACCGCCGGCTACCTGGCCGCCGAGCACGTCCGGCTGCGTGACTCGCTCGGTCTGTTGACCCGGTCGCTGGAGGAGGAGATCGCCGCCGACGAGGCCGACCGCGGTGCGTGGCTCGACGAGGTCCGCTCCCGGGGGCTGCTCGGGGACGACCCGTCGGTGGAGGACACCGTGCTCGCGCTGCACGAGTACCTCATGCTCACCCCGGCCCGGCTGCTCTCGGTGGCCCTGCCCGACGCGGTCGGTGACCGCCGTACCCAGAACCAGCCGGGGACCACCGATGAGTACCCCAACTGGCGGGTGCCGCTGGCCGGGCCGGCGGGGGAGCCGTTGATGCTCGAGGACGTCCTGCGGTCCTCGCGTGCGACGCGGCTGGCGGACGTCGTACGCCGGAGGGGCTGAGCCCAAGGCGGCACCGAACCGGTGCTCGGCCGGCTAGAGGCGTCACCTACTCGGTGATGTCCGCTTGCGCTCTCTCGGATACCGCTGAACCGGACGGGGACGGCACGCGCTCGGGCAGGATCCTGTGTGCGACGAGAAGACCGGCTGCCACGGCGAGCGTCAACAGGGTGCCGATCAGCAGCGGTGCCTCGCGAAGTGCGAGCCAGAGACTGTTGTCGGTCCACACCTCTGGCAAGTCGACGAAGAGTCCTTCGATGACGGCTCCGATCAGCATCGCGGCCGCCTGCAGCGCGAGGACAGGTGGCAACAGGGCGCGTGCGAGCCTGCCGGCATAGGGGACGGCAAGCACCAGCGCCGGCGTCATCGCGGCGAGCAGCTCGAGGCCGTGCCGGTAGCCGTAGAACCCGACGCCGCCGGCGAAGTGGTTCAGCCGGAGCTGGAAGAACGTGTAGACGACTCCGCCGAGAAGGAGGAACAGGGCCCAGTCCGGGAGGCTTCGTCGTGCCCGCAACAACGCCGGCAGCAGGACGAGGACCACCGGTGTCCACACCAGGAACCCGCGGTCGGCGGACACGAGGAATCCGAGGTAGTTCGAGAGCTGCTCCTGACCTAGCTCGGCTCCGGCACCGGTGGCTGCACGCTCGATGACCGCGTCGGTGTAGGCGCCGCCGAGGGACCACCTTCCGTGCACGGTCCGGTTCCAGACTGCAAGTGCGCCGAGGCTGGCGAGCGTGGGCAGGGCGACCGCCAGTGCAATCTGCCAGCGGCGTCGGGTCCAGGCGACGCCCAAGCCCAGGACGGCAGCGATGAGGGCGACGTGCGGACGTCCCCACATGGCGATGCCGAGGGCCAGACCGGCCCACCACCAGCGGTTGCGTGCAGACGCGTAGGCGGCGCCTACGATCCCGAGCTGGGTGACCGGATGGGTCCACAGACCGTTGGCGGAGACCGTCCAGGTGGGCGTGGCGAAGGCGAAGGCCAGGGCCCCCGCTGATGCCAGGCGGAGACTCGTGCGCGTGCGCAGCGCCAGGAACATCAGGGTGACGGCACCGGCACTCAGGGCGGAGGCTGCAAGTCCACCGGGGAGGAGAGAGAAGTCCGCCTCCGTGGCGCCGTCGGCCAGGATCCAGTAGAAGGGCACCCCGGCGAGGATCGGTCCGGGCATCCGCTGGGCCGTGACGTGACCGTTGGCCGACGGCGAGAGCCACTGCCCGTTGGAGTTGTCACCGTCGAAGTCGGTGTGCGTTCCGTCGATCTGCTCGACGTCGAGTCCGTCGAACCACGGCGTGCCTGCCGTGGCGATCCGCCACGCGCCCGCCGAGGCGGCGTACGCGTCGGTGTTCACGGCCTCGCGCTCGGTGGTGAGGGCGTAGACCGAGAAGGTCCCTAGAAAGAGGAGAAGAGGGAGCAGCAGATGACTCTGCTGTCTCGCCACGCGTCGCAGCTCAGTCAAGGCCGAGGGAGAACGCCGACTCGAGGTCGTGCTGGGAGTAGGTGCGGAACGCGATGTGCGTCTCGGTCTCCAGCACGCCGGGGACCTTGTTGAGCCGGTCGGCCACGACCGCGGCGACGTCCTCGTGCTGGCGGACCCGGACGAGCGCGATCAGGTCGATCTGGCCGGTCACGCTGTAGACCTCGCTGACGCCCTCGAGCGCAGCGATCTGCTCGGCCACCTCGGGGATCCGGGCGACGTCGGCCTTGACGAACACGATGGCGGTGATCATGACCGCCACGCTATCGGACTGTGCGCCGCACATGCCCTGGATCGGGCGGCTGTCACAGGTCGAGGACGAAAACGTCGCCCTCACGGCGGAAGCCGACCTTGTCGTAGTAGGGCGCGACCATGTTGCGCGGGCTGACCACCCGCCGGTAGCCGTCCTCCTTGAGCAGGCCGCTGCGACGCCACACGAACTCGCCGGGGGAGAAGTCGCGGAACCGCGGGGTGACGTAGTCCAGCTCGATCTGGGCTGTTTGCTCACCAGCGTCGCGGACCAGGACGACGCCGACGGTCTCGTCGCCGCGCTGCACGAGGTAGGCGCTGCGGCCGGCGTCGGCGCCGTCCCAGACGAGGTCGGGCTGGTGGGCGAGGATGTCGGCGCTGTGCACGCGCAGGACGTGGCGGAGGTACTCGTCGTTGGGACCGACCTCCAGGACCTCGAAGACCTCCGGGTCGTGGCGGTCAGCGACGAGCCTGCGGATGAACCAGGCGTTGATCCCGGTGAGCACGAGGTTCATCGCCACCATCGGCCAGATGCCTAGCAGCCAGTTGAACACCACCAGGATCGCGCAGGCGATGAGGTTGAGGACCCGGAACCGGAGGACGCGCGCCTGGGCGAGCGAGAAGACCAGTAGGGCCGATCCGGCCCAGCCGAGTGCGTCGAGCCACGTCATCGGGCAAGGCTACAAACCATGACGAACCGACCTCGCACCGGAGCCGCTCACCGCGTCGGCTGGTGCACCGGGCGGAGGGGGCGCCGGTCCTCGAAGGGCACCAGCCCCGCCTTGGACTCGTTGACCGCGTCGTGCAGCCGCAGGTGCTTGCGAGCGCCGCCGAGCGGGCTGCTCCACTCGCCCTCGACGTGGACCAGCCTCACGCCCTCGGACTCCAGCCAACGCAGGATCTTCTCGCTCTCCTCGGCGGTCGTCGCAGGTGTGGGGCCGGGGCCGGGGGTGACCGTCTCCGCGCCGGCACGCAGCTGCTTGACCCACTCGCCCGCGTGCGCGCCGGGCGGGATCACGCCGGCGGCCGCGAGCCGGCCATGGCGGACGACGTGGACGCTCCACCTGCCGTCGTCGTCGCGCCGGGCAGCGACCAGCTCGGCGCAGCGGGTGAGGGCGTGCAGGCGCTGGGTGCGAGCGGCGGACCTGAGGAATGCCGCGAGCCGGTCGCGCACGGTGCCGGCCTCCTCGAAGCGCTCGGTGGTGGCCAGGGCCGTCATCTTCGACGTCAGAGCGGTGATCACCCGATCGGGGCCGGCCACGAGTGCGGTGCGCAGATCGCCGACCACGCCGTCGTACACCTCCGCGGTGACGCTCCCGTCGCACGGGGACAGGCACCTGCCCATCTCCCCGAGCACACAAGAGCTCCGGGACGGCTGCTTGGGCATCCGGCCGCTGCACTGACGGATCGGGAACGTCTCGTGGAGTGCCGCGACGGCGCGCTCGGCGACCTTCTTGGAGCCGAAGGGGCCGAGGTACTCCGCGCCGTCGTCGAGCACCTGCCGGACCAGGGACAGCCGTGGCCAGGGCTCGACGGTGACCTTGACCCAGTGGGCCCGCTCCGGGAACCGGGAGCGGCGGTTGTACTTCGGCTTGTGCTCGGCGATGAGCCTCAGCTCGCGGACCTCCGCCTCGAGCGCCGTCGCACACTCGATGCCGGTGACCGACTCCGCCAGACCGACCATCTCGCCCATCCGGGACCGGGTCTCCGAGGCGGTGAAGTATGACCGGACCCGGGTGCGCAGGTCCTTGGAGGTGCCGACGTAGAGGACCCGGTCGCGGTCGTCGCGGAAGAGGTAGACGCCGGGGGCGTGGGGGAGGGCCTCCGCGAGGTGGCGCTTCTTGCGCTGCGCCTGCGAGACCCGCGAGCTGAAGGTCTGCAGCTCCTCGAGCGTGTGCACCCCGAGACCGCCGAGCCGGGCGAACAGCCCGTGCATCACGTCGACCGTGGCGCGGGCGTCGGAGAGCGCGCGGTGGTTGGGCGTGGTCGATGCGCCGAACAGGGCCGCCAGGGAGCTGAGCTTGCAGTTCGGGGCGTCGTCCCGGGTGATCACCCGGCGGGCCAGCCGGGCGGTGTCGAGCACCTCGAAGGCCGGCCAGGGGCGCTCCTGCTGGGCGGCGAAGTGCTTGAGGAAGCCGACGTCGAACGGGGCGTTGTGGGCGACGAGCACGCAGCCCTGGGCGAACTCCAGGAACTGTGGCAGGACCTGCTCGATGCCGGGCGCGGTCGCCACCATCGAGTCGGTGATGCCCGTCAGCACGGCGATGAACGCCGGGATCGACTGGAACGGGTTGACCAGGGTCTGGAACTCGCCGAGGATCTCGCCGCCGCGGACCTTGACGGCACCGATCTCGGTGATCATCGAGCCGCCGGCGGCCGAGCCACCCGTGGTCTCGAGGTCCACCACGCAGAACGTGATGTCACGCAACGGCCGGCCGAGCTCGTCGAAGCTGCGCTGGCTCTCCCAGCGGGTGGCAGCGGAAGCGGCGGGGGCGACGCTCCCGGGGTGCGACATGGCCGTGCTGCTGCTCATGGTCGTGACGCTAGACGTGGCCACCGACCATTTCGGGCAGGCACGCGCAAGTACGATGGATTGCGCCGGACCAACCGATCTCGTACCTCACCGAGGAGCACCCTGTGGCCGTATCCCTGCCCGACGCGAACACCCGCTGGCGGTGCGGCGGCTGCGGCAACCTGACCAGGTTCGACGTGACGCGCACGCGGCGCACCACCGAGTTCTGGCACTTCGACCTCGCCGGGGAGCACCAGGTGGAGGAGACCAGCACCTTGGGCGAGGACGTCGAGTCGGTGACCTGCCGCTGGTGCGGCCGGTCCGACGCGATCGAGCTCGTCGACCGCACGGAAGCCGACGCACCCACTTCGTGACAGCTGCCGAGGCCAGCGGCTCGCCCGAGGGGAGGGACGACGTCCCGATCACGGAGCTGGAGGAGCCGACCGACAGAGGACTCGAGGGTCCCCTGCCCGACGTCGTGCGCACCCGGGTGATCGCCCTGGCCGCCGACGCTCTCGGCGCGCTGCCCGCCGACCAGCTGCCGGCCTCGCTCAAGCGTGTCGCGTCGTTCGCGCCAGGGCGGCGCGGCAAGCTCGCCGGCACCCAGATCGCCGGGGTTCTCGAGACCGACGAGGGGTTTCGGGAGCGGATCGCCGGCCAGGTCCGCGCGCACGTCCCCGACCTCGCGCAGGCGTTGGACCGGGGGAGCGCCCCGGCAGCTGCCGACCCGGTCGAGCTCGCCGCGGTCGCCTACCTGCTGCGGCCGCCCGGGTGGACGGACGTGGTAGAGCGGGCCGCCGACGTGGCCGACGCCGAGCGGCAGGTCTCCGCCACCCGTGAGGTCGGCAAGCAGGTCGAGCGGCTGCGCCGGCAGCTCGACGACGCCGTGGCCGAGCTGCGGGAGACCCGTGAGCGCAACCGCCAGCAGGTCTCGGTGCTCAAGGCCGAGAACTCCGAGCTGCGGCACAAGCTCGGCGACACTCGCACCAGGCTGAAGGCGGCTGAGCAGGCTGCCCGCGCGGCCGAGGAGTCCGCGGCGCAGGCCACCGGCCAGGCCGCCGCGGCGGTCGGTGGCCTCGACGGTGAGGTACGACGGCTCCGGGCTCGTGTCGAGGAGCTCGAACGCGAGCTCGCTACGGAACGGCGGGCCGGCCGCGCCGAGAAGGGGGAGGCCACCCTGCGTGCCCGCCTCCTGCTCGACACCCTCCTGGACGCCGCTCAAGGACTGCGCCGGGAGCTGGCACTGCCGCCGGTCGAGGGGGCCCCGGCCGACGCGGTCGAGGCCGACGTCGCCGAGCAGGGCGCCCGGACACCGAGCAGCCACGGCTCGCTCGCCGCGGACGACCCGGCTCTGCTCGACCAGCTGCTCGCCCTGCCTCGGGTGCACCTGGTCGTGGACGGCTACAACGTCACGAAGAACGCCTGGCCGGAGTCGACGCTGGAGATCCAGCGGGACCGTCTGCTGAGCGGCCTCGCGCCGTTGGCGGCGCGCACCCAGGCCGAGGTCACCGTGGTGTTCGACGCTGCTGACAAGGTCGAGCGGCCGCTGGTGAAGCGGCCCCGTGGTGTGCGGGTGCTCTACAGCCCCTACGGCGTGATCGCCGACGACGTGATCCGCCAGCTCGTGGCCGCCGAGCCGCCGGGCCGCCCGGTCGTGGTCGTCACCAGCGACCAGGCCGTCGCGGGCGACGTCCGGCGTCGTGGCGCGAGGGTCGTCGGGGCCGTCGTGCTGAGCCGGCTACTTGCCCGTTCCTGAGGCGGCGAGGGCCTGCTCCTGGGAGGGCACGGTCATCGCCTCGGCGTACCTCTTCCCGACCGACAGGTCGTACTGCACCAACCGGTAGTCACGCAGCACTCGCCGGGCCTCGGGCGAGAGCTGGCCCGGCGAGAGCTCGTCGCCCTCGGGGCCGAGCATCCGGCCGTGCTCCATCGCGGTGATGTGCTGCTCGAGCTCGCTGAGCAACGCGTAGTACGGCGTGAGCGGTGCATCCAGCATCCGCAGCAGCCGCGGCATGAAGAAGATCGGGCTGGTCGTCGGCAGCTCCTCCGGCGGGAGGTCCTGGAAGTTCGCGTAGACGAAGAACGGTGTCTCGTGCAGGACCCGGTCGGAGTTTGCCTCGATGACCTCGTCGGGGAGTCCGGCGGGAAGGTGGTCGCCGTACAGCAGGAGGACGGTCTTCTCGTCGGAGCGGGACAGTGTCTTGACGAACCTACTGATCGCGAGGTCTGTGCGCGACAGGCCCTCGGCGTACTGGCCGACCATGTCGGTGCCCTGCGGGCCGAGGCCGGTGACCGGGACCGGCTGCGAGTAGGAGCCGGAGTACGGCGTGTGGTTCTGCATCGTGACCAGGTTCACGAAGACCGGCTCGTCGTGGTCCTCGAGCGTGTCGAGAGTCTGGCGGAACGCCGCGTGGTCGGAGATGAACCGGCCGTCCTCGAGGTGGCCGCGGTAGGTCATGTCGTCGCGCGCCACGAGGTCATCGAACCCCAGGATCGGGTACACCCGGTCGCGCTGGTACATCGTCGGCTCATAGGGGTGGATGGCTGTGGTGGCGTGCCCCAGGCGCTCGAACGTGCGCACGGCCGAGGGGAAGGTGCGGAAGCGAGGCACCAGCATCTGGTACGGCGTGTCCATGGCCGGGTCGAACTGGGCCAGCGACATCCCGGTCAGCGCCTCGAACTCCATGCTGGACGTGCCGCCGCCGATCTTCTGGCTCAGCATGAGCCCGTGCGGGGCCCGCTGCATCAGCGCCCGGGTGCGGGGGAGCGGGTCCTCGGCCAGCGACATCCCCGCCCACCGGGTCGGGTCGCTCAGCGACTCCGAGAGCACCATCACGACGTTGACGTCCTCGACGCTGCCTCGCGCCTGCGAGTTCCACGCCTCGGCGGCGGCGGTGTAGCGGGCGACGATCCGTTGCATCGCCTCGTGTGAGTACCCCGGGGGACGCCGCATCCCGGGGGTGTCGAGGTTGTAGAGGAAGCCACCCAGGAAACCGTTGGCGCGGTAGTTGTTCGGCTGGCTGGCCTTCGCCCAGTCCGCACCGAAGGCTTCGTACGCTCCCCGCCACGGGTTGCCGGGCTGCTGGAACTGCGCCAGCGACGAGAGCAGCAGAAGGCAGGCCGCGGCGGCGCCCGCCCGGCCCACGACCGCGGTCCTCCGCCGGAGTCCTTGCGGGCGTGCCCGGTGCAGCCACATCGAGAACAGGCGGCTCAGCCCCCAGCTCACGGCCGCCAGGAGGGCCAGGCCGAGTCCGGCCTGCCAGAGCACCCGCGGCTCGACCATCTCGATGAGGAAGTCCGGCTGCAGCGCGAACACGAGGTCGCGTGGGTAGAGGGGTTCGCGCTGGGCGACGTACTTGAGGTTGCTGGCCAGACCCACCACCGCCGCGAGGCCGAGCACCACGAGGCCGCTGACCCACATGCGGCCGCTGACAGCGAGCACGAGACCGGCTCCCAACGCCAGGACCACGGCTCCCAGGAGCAGCACTCCGCTCTCTCGGCCGACGAGGTGGAGCACGTAGGCCCAGTTCCAGTCGGTGCGTGCGCTCTCCAGCAGCAGCTCGCCGAGGAGGCCCACGACGAGCGTGAACAAGAGGTAGATGCCGGTCGGTCGTGCGGCACGCGCGAGGTCGGCGCCGGCGCCCCGGCCGGGCTCGGGATCGGTCATCGGCGGCTTCTCGGGCTCGGGGCGGGATCGGTCGTCGTTCATCGGGGCTTGGCACAGATTTTACCGAGCATGGTGCCGGCCCCGGAGCGAGGTGTCGGAATCGTGACCTCGCGGCGGACCCTCGGGCGACCGTTGCGACACGCCGCGCGGAAACTGTCGGAGGTGCCTGGCACCGTCCTGCTCACGATGCGAACGACTTCCCCAGGAGGCGACATGAGCGTGCACATCGACTGCGACACCTGCGTCGTGCGAGGCCCGGCCTGCACCGACTGCGTGGTGACCGTCCTGCTCGGGCCACCGCCCGAGCTCGGGTTCGACGACGACGAGCGACGTGCCCTCGACGTGCTCGCCGGCTCCGGGCTGGTGCCCCCGCTGAGGATGGTGGCGCCACTGTCCGGCCCTGACGTCAACGCCGCCTCCGCTTGACCGGTCGGCCGCGACCCAAACCTGAGGATCCGCAACGTCTGAAAAGTCACAAAATCGGTCCACGCCACATGCCGGAATCGTTTGCGGCGTTCAGGACCTCCGCATAACCTTCAGGAGGCACCTGCGGCAGTTGACCAGACCGGGTCGACTCAGGTGCCGCGCCGAGTCCGGTCCCGAAGGGGAAGTCGTGGCCGGAGCCGGGGAACCACGTTCCTTGGGGTGAATCGTGCGCGCGCAACCACGCGAGTGGCTGCCGCGCTCGTAGGGTCTTCTTTGCCGCCCGAACCCGTCAGCTCACCCGGTAGGCGTCAGGACAAAGAGGAGACCGTCCGCTCGTGCTCGACGGCCGGAAGCGCATCACCAGCGTCATCGCAGCATGCGGCGTCGCCACCCTCGGTGGCTCGTTGCTCGTCGCCGCCCCCAGCCAGGCCGAACCGGACCGCGACGACGTCGCGGCCAAGGTCGAACGGCTCTACCACGAGGCCGAGCAGGCCTCCGAGCGCTACAACGACGCACGGCTGGAGCTGCAGCGGACCAGGGAGAGCCTGCGGACCCTGCGCGCGGACCTCGACCGGCAGCAGGAGCGCGTCGACGCGGTCCGGGAGCAGGTCGCCTCCACCGTGGTCGCGGCCTACCAGGGCCAGGCACTGTCGACCACCACCCAGGTGCTGCTGTCCAAGGACCCGGACGCCTTCCTCGACCAGATCGCCACGGTCTCGGCCTACAACGACCAGCAGGCCCAGCTGATGGCCGAGTTCGCGACCCAGCTCAAGCAGCTGGAGCTGCGCGAGGCCGCCGCCGAGCGGGAGCTCGCTGCCCTGGCGGAGACCGAGGCGCAGCTCGCCGAGGAGAAGGCGGAGGTCGACGAGAAGGCCGCGGAGGCCGAGGCGCTCCTCGACGAGATGGACGCCGCGGCCGCCTCGCGCACCAGCCGGGTCAGCCGCAGTGCCACACGGACCCCGTTGCCCGACGTACCGGTCTCGGGGCGCGCGGGCGCGGCCGTGGAGTACGCGCTCGCGCAGGTCGGCGACGCCTACGTCTACGGCGCAGCCGGCCCCGACGCCTACGACTGCTCCGGTCTCACCATGGCGGCCTGGGCGCAGGCCGGCGTGAGCCTGCCGCACTCCTCGAGCGCCCAGATGAGCATGGGTACGCCGGTCTCCTCCTCCGACCTGCAGCCGGGCGACCTGGTCTTCTACTACAGCCCGGTCAGCCACGTCGGCATCTACATCGGCAACGGCCAGATCGTCGACGCCGCCAACCCGGGCACCGGCGTCCGGATCGCCGGCGTCTTCTCCATGCCGTACTCCGGTGCGCGACGCATCGGCTGACCCCGTCTCCCGAGCCGGCCGCCCACTGCTGTGGGTGGCCGGCTTCGTGCTGCTGGCGGTGCTCGGCACGTTCCTCGTCCTCCGCGTCGCTGACCGGGAGGTCATCACCCCGGCCGAGCCGGCGGAGCCGGCGTCGAGCAACGACCTGCGTGCGGACGGCGCCGCCACGCTGCTGGCGGATCTCGACGACGCGCTGACCGCGGGGACCCGGCGAAGTGCGGTCACCCTGGCCGCGCCCGGAGACCGCGCGGCCCGCCGGAGTCTGGGCTGGATCCACGACAACGTGCGATCCCTCGGGATCGGCGAGCTGGCGTTGCGGTTCGTCGAGGAGTCCGGGGCGCTGCCCGACCCCGTCCGGAGGCAGTACGGCCCGGACGCGTGGGTCGGGAACGTCTCGGTCTCCTGGCGCGTCGAGGGATATGACGAGTCCACGAGCACCATGGAGGTGCCGTTCACGTTCGTCGACACCCCGGAGGGAGTCGCCTTGGGCAGCATCGGAGCCGGTGACGCCCAGCCGGTGCCGCTGTGGCTTCTCGACGACCTCGCGGTGCATCGCTCACCCCGGGCTCTGGTGGTTGCCGCCGACCCCGGCCAGCTCGACCGCTACACCACTTTGGCCGACCAGGCGGTGAAGGACGTCAGGGCCGTGTTGCCCCGCTGGCGTGGCCGGCTGGTCGTCGAGGTCCCGGCTGACGACGACCAGCTCCACCGGATGCTCGACGCAGAGCCGGACACCTACGACTCCATCGCCGCGGTCACGGCGACGGTCGACGGCTCGCTCAGCCCGTCGTCGCCGGTGCACATCCTCATCAACCCCGCGGTCTTCACGAACCTCGGTGAGGACGGCTCCCAGATCGTGATGAGCCACGAGGCCACCCACGTCGCCGTCGACGCCGCCACCTCCACGATGCCGCTGTGGCTCCTCGAAGGGTTCGCGGACTACGTCGCCCTCGCCCGCACCGACCTGCCGGTGGAGGTCACCGCGAGCCAGATCCTGGCCGAGGTCCGGCGCAGCGGCCCGCCCGACGCGCTTCCCGGTCCCGACGAGTTCGACCCGGCCAACAAGCTGCTCGGCACGTCGTACGAGTCGGCCTGGCTGGCCTGCAAGCTCCTGGCCGAGCGGTACGGCGAGCGGGCCCTGGTCCGCCTCTACGACGAGGTCGAGTCCGGCCGCTCGGTGCGGGAGGCCTTCTCCGCTGTCGGCACCACCGAGGGGCAGTTCACGCACAAGTGGCAGGACTACCTCCGCGAGCTGGCCGGATGACCCTCGACCGCCGTACTGCCTGGATCGTCGCGGCACTGTCCGCGCTCGCGTTCCTGGCGCTGGCCGCGGTCCTCGTGCCGTGGGACTGGGTCCCCGGCGGAAGGCTCCGACCCGCTCAACCCCTCGACATCCTCACGTTCGAGCAGGTGGCGAGAGCCGAGGAGTACGCCGGTGTCCGGCGCTACCTCGGCTGGGCGTCCTACGCCGTCTCGCTGGCCGTGGCTGCCTTGCTGGGGTTCACGTCCGTCGGCTCACGGCTGGTCCGGGGCTGGTTCGGCCGACTGCGCTGGTGGCTGGCGGTGCCGACGGGGACCTTGCTGGTCCTCGCGATCGGCCGGGCGGCGACGCTGCCGTTCTCCGTGCTCATCCGGCGCCGCAACCTCACCTACGGGCTCACCGAGCAAGGGTGGGCCGCCTGGGCGGTGGACTACGGCAAGTCCCTGCTCGTCTCCTGGCTCCTCACCTCGCTGGTGCTGCTGGTGCTCGTGCTGGCCGCACGCCGCTCCCCGCGTCGGTGGTTCGCGTGGGCCGGGGGAGCGGCCGCTGCGCTGACGCTGGCCGGCTCGTTCCTCTACCCGGTCCTGCTCGAGCCGATCTTCAACCGGTTCGAGCCGCTCCCGGACGGGCAGCTGCGCAGCGCGGTCCTCGAGCTCGCCGACAGGCAGGGAGTCCAGGTCGACGAGGTGCTCGTGGCGGACGCGTCCCGCCGCACGACCACGCTCAACGCCTACGTGTCGGGGTTCGGTGGCACCAGGCGCGTCGTCCTCTACGACAACCTCGTCGAGGACCTGCCCGAGCCGGAGGCGCTGACCGTGGTCGCCCACGAGCTCGCGCACGCCGAGCACAACGACGTGCTGCTGGGCACGAGTCTCGGTGCGGCCGGCGCGGTGCTCGGTGTCTCGCTGCTGGCGCTGGTCCTCGACTCCTCGCGGGTGCGACGTCGTGCCGGCGTGGAGGGACCGGGCGACCCGGCCGCCGTACCCCTGGTGCTCGCGCTCTCGGCCTTCGCGATGCTGGCGGTCTCCCCGGTGCAGGGCACCATCAGCCGCGCCATCGAGGTGCGCGCGGACCGGGAGGCCATCGTGGCGACAAGGGACTCCGATACGTTCGTGAACATGCAGCGTGAACTGGCCCTGGCCTCGTTGGCCGACCCGACCCCGCCGGCGTGGAGCCAGTTCTGGTTCGGCTCCCACCCCACGCTCCTGCAGCGAGCCGGCCTTCCCGACTCCCTGGCCGAGGCCGGTCTCCTCCCGTGAGCCGGGTGCTGTTCGTCACCAACGACTTCCCGACGCGGCGCGGTGGCATCGAGACGTTCGTGCTCGCGCTGTGCGAACGGATGGACCCCGACGAGGTCGTCGTCTACACCGCGTCGATGCCCGGCGACCTGGAGTACGACGCGAAGCTGCCGTTCCCCGTCTACCGCGACCCGGCCTCGATGCTGCTGCCGACTCCAGCGGTGGCTCGGCGGGTCGTCGAGGTCATGCGGCGGCACGACTGCGACCGGGTAGTGTTCGGCGCCAGCGCACCGCTGGGCCTGCTCGGACGTCGCCTGCGTCGCGCCGGAGCTCGACGGATCGTCGCGCTGACCCATGGTCACGAGGTGTGGTGGGCACGGCTGCCGATGACCCGCCAGCTGCTGCGGCGGATCGGCGACTCCGTCGACGTGATGACCTACGTCAGTCAGTGGTGCCGCGAGCGGATCGCTCCCGCGCTGTCGCCGGCCGCCGCGGCCCGGATGGTGCAGCTCTCTCCCGGCGTGGACACCGACCGGTTCTACCCGGGGTGCGGGGGAACCGAAGTTCGGGAGCGGTTGGGCATTCCGGTTGATGCGCCGGTGGTCGTGTGCACCGCCCGCTTCGTGCGGCGCAAGGGGCAGGACACGCTGGTGCGTGCCTGGCCGGATGTGCTCCGCGAGCTCCCGGACGCTCGGTTGCTGCTGGTCGGCGACGGTCCGGACCGGCGGCGGATCGAGCGGCTCGCGCGGCGACTGGGCGTGAGCGACTCGGTCATCTTCACCGGCAGCGTGCCGTGGGACGAGGTCCCTGCCTACACCGATGCCGGGGATGTGTTCGCTATGCCGGTGCGCAGCCGGCTGTTCGGCCTGGAGGCCGAGGCGTTCGGGATTGTGTTCCTCGAAGCAGCCGCCTGCGGCCTACCGGTGGTCGCGGGTGACTCCGGCGGAGCCCTGGAAGCCGCAAGCCTGACGAAGCAGTGGCTCCCGATCAGGACGCGGGGAGTCCGGAGCAGCAGACTTGGCCACCTTGCGCGTCGCCTACTCGAAGCTCTGTCGGGTGTGTCGAGCAAGTTCGGACCGATCCACAAGGCCGTCCCGGATCCGGCAGAGGTGGGCTGGAATGTAGCGGCGCGATGTCTCCGGACCATATTCGCTCAATGAACAGCGAGGGCGGGGTGCAAATCACACCTCGCCCTCGCTTGTTGCCCGGATCCGTTCACTGGCCGTTGCCATGGCCCCGGCCGCTGTTGCCGCCGTCACCGCCGCTGCCACTCCCGTGACCATTGGCATTGCCATTGTTGCTGCCTCGGCCGACGTCGTGGCCGGCCCCACTGCGCGGGCTGCCAGCGGAGCCTTCGTCAGGCTGTTCGGACAGGCTGGTGGTCACGGTCTGGAAATTGGCATCGAGAGTCCCGCCGACAGTCGCAAAGATCGTCACCAGACTGGCCGCGAGCAGCGCCAGCAGCAAGCCATATTCTACGACGCTCGCACCTTGCTCATTGTCCAGCCTAGTCGCGGACATGCTCGTCTCTCGGGCCACGTGAACTATTTGCTCACCCGGTAGGGTTATCAAGCTTGGTGTTCACGGTAGTGAAGCCTTCGAGGATGTTTTGGCCGAGAAGGGCGACGATCGCCACAATAGCGGCGGCGATGAGGGCCACGAGCAGGCCATACTCTACTGCGGTCGCGCCACGGTCAGTGCGACGCTTGGTGGCCAGACGGATGCGCATGTACTGAAGCATGATATTTCCTCCCAAGTGTGTGCGAGGGCTGTCTCGCACCTGTTCCTCTACTTTGATTGTCGGCATCAGCCGTATGCCTTCTCATCGGGAAACCGGTCAAACGTGGACGACCCTGATGACCAGGTCATATAGCCCGTTCGGGCCATAGCCTCACCCCTGTCGCTCAAACCTCTTCAGTTGACAGCAGCCCCGCGCGTACCGCGACCATAATCGCCTGGGCCCGATTAGCAGCGCCGAGCTTCTCGTAGATCTTGGAGACGTGTGTCTTGGCCGTGGACTCGCTGACATAGATGTTCCGCGCGATCGCCGAGATGCCGAGTCCTTCGGCGAGCAGCGAGAGGACCTCGTGCTCGCGAGGCGAGAGCTGTGGCCCCGAGGGCTGCATCCGGCGCCGCATCGCTTCGCCCAGGTCGGCCGCCGTGAACGAGTTCGGGGAAACAAGTGCGTGCCGAGCCGCGGCGACCACCTCGCCGGCGGGCGCATCCTTGGCAACGAAGGCGGATGCACCCGCTTCCAGCGCGGCGAAGAGCTGCTCGTCGCCGGCATACATGGTGAGCACCACGATTCCTATGGACGGGCGCTCCTTGCGCAGTGCGCGCACGACGTCCAGCCCGGTGCCGTCGGGGAGGCGTACGTCGGTGACCACCACGTCGGGTGAGGTCTGTTGAGCCATTGCCAATCCCTCAGCGACCGACCCTGCCTGCCCGACGACCGTGAAGTCCTCCTGGCGCTCGAAGGCGCGGGTCAGACCCTGGCGGATCAGCTCGTGGTCGTCGACAAGCATGACTCTTGCGATCCCGGTCATCGGACCAGACCCCCCTCTAGTTGGTGCTGGCGGCTCTCGCCGACAGCGACGGTGACACAGGTACCCGGACGCTCCGAGGCGTCGTTAGCGGGACTGATGCTCAGGCCGGCACCGATTCTCGCGGCCCGCTCCTGCATGATCTTCAAGCCATAGGACGAGCTGCGGCCCTTGCCGCGTAGGCCTTGACCGTCGTCGCGGATCTCGACGCGTGCATGTGGTGGGTCGACGCGACAATCGACCCAGAGGTTGTCCGCTGCCGAGTGTTTGCGTGCGTTTGTGATGGCCTCCTGCGCGATCCGGAAGAGCTCTGCCTCGACTGCTGGGGTCAGGCGCGTCGGCGCCTCGTTGAGGGTCAGGTGCACGGTGATGGAGGCTTGACGGCCGATCTTGCGGGCGTATTCGGATAGCGCGGACCCCAGTCCTGCGCTCGTGCCCACGTCGGCCCGCAGGTCGAAGATCGACAGGCGGAGCTCGCTGACGACTCTGCTGAGCTCACGACGGAGGCCCTCGAGCTCCTCGACGACACGCGGGTCGCCGGCGCCGGCGGTGATCCCGTCCACCACGTAACCGAGTGACGCGATCTCCTGCGCCACGCCATCGTGGATCTCGCGTGCGAGGCGCTGGCGCTCGTCCGCGGTGACCAGGCTCCGAACCTCGTCGAAGGCCAGTGCGGTGTCCAGACGCAGAGACAGGTCATCGAGCTCGCGGTTCACCAACTCGAGCTGCCGTTTACCGACGGCGGGTCCGCCTGAAAGGACGACGCCGAGCAGGCCGCCGGCGCCACCACGCAGAGGAAGAGCGGTCCAGGCAGCCTGCCCCGACCCTCCGCCATTCCCGGGCCTCTGCGCCACGGCGGCCGAGGACCAGCAGCGATCGAGCACGGGGTCGTTGGGGTCGACGGCGTCCTGGGCGCTTGGGCCGAGGTACGCAAGCGGGGTGAACGCCCCGCCCTCCGTCCGCGCGAGGACCGCTGAGACCTCAGAGCCGAGGCGAGCCTGCACGGCGGCCAGCAGCTCGTCGGCGATGCCGACCGGATCCAGGCCAGAGGAGAGCTGCCGGGCGAGGCTGCGCAGTTGGCGGAGCAGCCGTCGCGCCGCGACGTAGTTCTCCTCGGCCGCGCTTCCGGAGGGCAGACGGCGGACCTTGCGAGCCCAGGCACCGACCAAACCGGCACTCAGGATCGTCACCCACCAAGGCGCCAACAGGTTGCTCGCCTCAACGACCCCGTTCGGTCCGAGGGACACCATGGAGGCGAGCGCGGAGGCGGTGAACTGGAACACGGCGTTCAGCAGGGCGCCCGGCACTCCCCGGGCCAGACCGCCGACGAGGGGCAGCACCACCAGGTACGGTAGGAGTACGAAGGTCTCCGGCAGGTGCTGTGCGACGACCAGGCTCGCGACGCCAGCCTCGACGGCGACGATCCAGTGGATCGGACGCGTCGAGGACAGCGACAGGAAGACGCCGACTGCGGCGACGACAGCCACCAGAACCGCGGACTGGGCGGCCACCCGGTTGCCCAGCGCCAGCGCCAGACCGAGGACCGCGGCGAGGGTGAACACGCGGCTCGCGATGCCGACCCGAACGAACTCCAGCATCTACATCGCCCCGAACGCGTCCATGATCCCGATCGCAGCGGGGCCGAGCACGACGATGAACAGGCAGGGCAGGATGCACGCCATCAGCGGCAGGAGGATCTTGACCGGCACCTTCTGGGCTTGCTCCTCGGCGCGCTGCCGCCGCTTGACCCGGATCTCGCCGGACTGAACACGGAGCACCTGACCGATCGGGATGCCGAACGCATCCGCCTGCACCATGGCCGAGGTGAACGAGCGCAGGTCTGAGAGAGGGCTGCGGTCGCCGAGCGCGCGCATGGCGGCCGAGCGGCCCAGACCGATCTGCATTTCCTGGAGCACCCGTGCGAACTCCTGCGCCAGCGGTCCGTCCGTGTTGCGGGCCACCTGGGCGAGCGCGGAGTCGAAACCGAGTCCCGCCTCCACCGAGATGGTCAGCAGGTCGAGCGCGTCGGGGAGGGCCTTCTGCATCTCCGCAGTCCTCTCCTCGCCCTTCGAGTGCAGGTAGAGGTTCGGCGCGTTGTAGCCGAGAGCAGCACCGATCGCTGCCGTCGCCAGGGCAGGCCCGATGCCCCAGCCGAGCAGCGCACCGAAGAGCAGGCCGATGACCGGGCCGACGACGAGCCCGACCACTTTCAGGGAAACGACACGGTCGACCGTCCAGTTCGACGGGTTGCCGGCGATGTCGAGCTTCGCGCGGATCCGCTCGCCGTAGTCGCTCGGCGTGATCCGCCGCCCGAGCGCGACGAACTTGTCCAGCAGCGGATTGAGGACTCGCTCCTGGAAGGAGGGCTCGAGCTCCTTCTGCATCGCCTCGGGGGCCGTCGTGAACGCCTCGACCACGGCCAGTGACTTCGAGACGCCGCGAGCTTCGTTGGTGAAGACACCGATAGCGGTGAGAGAGAGCAGGATGGCCAGGAAGATGCCGGCGATCCCGACGACGAGCAGCACGGATGTCGTGGTCATCAGACCTCCACCTTCACGACGCGGCTCATCCAGAACGCGCCGATAGCCATGAGCACGGCGGCGGTGCCGAGCATGATCCAACCGAGGGGAACGCCGAGCATCTGTCCCAGGTACGAAGGGTTGGTCACCATCAGGTACACGAGCATCCCCGGCGGAAGGGCACCGAGGATCCACCCGGACAGGACCCCCTCCGCGGAGAGCGACTTCACCTGGCGGCGGAGGTACTCCCGCTCGCGCATGGTGGCGGCCACCTTCAGCAGCAGCTCGGCGAGATTGCCGCCGACCTCGCGCTGGATGCGAATCGCCATCACCACCCAGGCGAAGTCGTCGCTCTCCATGCGTTGGGCGATGGAGTCGAGCGAGTCCTCGACTTGGACACCCAGGCGTGACTCGACGAGCGCGCGGCGGAACTCTCCTGCGATCGGCTCGCTGCCCTCACGCACCACGGTGTCCAGCGACTGAGCGAGGGAGAGGCCTGCGCTCAAACCACCGGCCACGAGCTGAAGGGTCTCGGGCAGCTGGGCGTTGAACGCCTTGAGCCGCTTGCCCTTCTTGTGGCTCAGGTAGACCCATGGAAGGACGAGTCCGAAGGCGAACAGCAGAAACATGATCAGGAAGCCGCCCGAGCTCAGCAGGAAGCCGAGGACGGCAGCGACCAGGGCCATGCCGGAGTGCACGAGCAGCCACTCGGCCGGCTTGAGCGACATGCCGGCTGCGTCCAGCTTGGATGCCAGAGTCGATTCGAAGCCCTTGTTGCCGGCGAGCGCCTTCTGCGCCACTCCGACGGCGGACTCAGCGACCGAGCGTGCGGGGTCGTGCTGCTGTGCGGCCCGGGCGCGTGCAGCTGCCGCGGCCGCGCCTGCGCGGGTGTAGGCGTTGATGTGGTCGTCGAGCCGGCTCTTGTCACGGCGGCCGAAGGCCCCGAGCGCGGCGGCGAGCACCACCAGCAGGCCAAGACCCAGCGCAACGATGCCGCCGATCAGCATGCTGTCGCTGATCTGGACCGTCGGGGGAGCCACGGCACGCGGGGGAGCGATGGGGGCGGCTGCCGGCTCGGCGTCGGGAGAGCCCAAGGAGACGAAGGCCCGGTCGGCGTAACTCTCGCCGCCGGCGTCGACGGAGACCGCGAGCGAGCCCTCGGCCACCGCAAGGTCGACGGGCAACGGGGCCGAGATCAGCACCTGTCGGGAGAGCGCGGCGGCCTGGTCGTTGAACACTGCGGTGAGTGAGTCTGGGTTCGCGGCCTCGACGACGTGTCCCTCACTGTGCTCCGCCATCTCGAACAGCGGGGCATTCGCCCGCGCGGCGGCGCCGAGCGCGACTGCATCCACACGCAGCTCCGCGGCGTCGATCGCTTCGAGGACCTCGCTCAGCTCGGTTGCGGAGGTGTCCCGGCCGTCGGAGAGCACCAGCACGCTGCGCTGCCCTTCGGTGCCGGCCGCCTCCACAGCGGTGACGACGCCGTCGTAGAGCCGGGTCTGGAAGGTGAGCTCGAGGCCGTCGAGGACGCTCGAGGCCGCACCGCGGTCGAGCGTCGGGGGCTGGACGACCTCGACCTGACCCGCGAACGCGACGATCCCGATGTGGACGTCCTTGGGCGCGGCCGCAAGGAACGCCTTGGCAGCGGCCTTGGCCTGGGTGAACCGGTCGCCCTGCATGCTCTTGCTGGTGTCGATGGCCAGGATCGCCGTACGACGGATCTGCTCCGCGGCGTCGGCTGTCGCTGCCGGTTCGGCGACGGCCTCGAGCACCGTGTCGTTGATGGAGACCGACACGCTGTCCAGGTCCGGCTCGACACCCTCGGCCAGCTCCGGGAGCGAGTACAGGACCCGCAGGCCGCCGTCCTTGCTCTCGGCGTGGTCGATGTTGCCCTCGGCGACAGCGGAGGCAGCAGAACTGGACGCGACAACAAGGCCGAGGGCGGCCACCAGCCCGCTCAAGGCAGTCCGCCAGTGACGAGCCCGCATGGTCAGAAACCGCCGTCCATCGCGAACAGCATCGGGTCGACGTGCACGTTGTTGTGGGCGAGCTTGTCGAGGAACTTCGGTCGCAGCCCGGTGGAGCGCAGCACGCCCTTGCTCCGGCCGTTCTCGTCGAAGCCCATCGAGTGGTCGAAGAGGAAGATGTCCTGGAGGGTGATCACGTCGCCCTCCATGCGCTCCACCTCGGTGACGTGCGTGATCCGGCGTGAGCCGTCGCGGAGCCGTGCCTGGTGCACGATGAGGTCGATCGCGGAGGCCACCTGCTCGCGGATAGCGCGCATCGGCAGGTCCATGCCGGCCATCAGCACCATCGTCTCGATGCGCGACAGCGTGTCGCGGGGGCCGTTGGAGTGGATGGTGCAGATCGAGCCGTCGTGGCCGGTGTTCATCGCCTGAAGCATGTCGAGCGCAGACGCGTCGCGGACCTCGCCGACGATGATCCGGTCGGGCCGCATACGCAGCGAGTTCTTCACGAGGTCGCGGATGTCCACCGCGCCCTTGCCCTCGATGTTCGCCGGCCGCGACTCCAGCCGCAGGACGTGGTCCTGGTGCAGCTGGAGCTCAGCGGCGTCCTCGATCGTGACGATCCGCTCGTCGGGCGGGATGAACGACGACAGCACGTTGAGGGTGGTCGTCTTTCCGGCGCCGGTGCTCCCGGAGACGACGACGTTGAGCTTGCCGCGGACGCACGCCTCCAGGAAGTCAGCGGTGCGCTGCGACATCGACCCGAAGGCGACCAGGTCCGCGACCGTGTAGGGGTCGGCGGAGAACTTACGGATCGTGAGCAGGGACCCGTCTACGGCGAGCGGGGGGATCACCGCGTTCACACGGCTGCCGTCGGGCAGGCGGGCGTCGACCATCGGACTCGACTCGTCGACGCGCCGGCCGATCCGGCCGACGATCTTGTCGATGGTGCGGCGCAGGTGAGCCTCGTCGTTGAACCGGCCCTCCACCTTCACCAGCCGGCCGGCCTTCTCGATCCAGATGTCGTCCGGGCCGTTGACCATGACCTCGCTCAGGTCGGGGTCACGCAGGTAGGGCTCGATCGGGCCGTAGCCCAGGATGTCGTCGGAGATCTCCTGGGTGATCCGGCTGCGGTCGGTCGAGGTGAGCGGTGTCTCCTCGAGCGCCATCACGTCCTGGAGGGCAGCGCGGACCATCTGCTCGAGCTCCGACTGCGGCATCTCGGCGTCGTAGAGCTTCGGCCCCAGCTGCTGAAGAAGCGTGTTGTGCACGTGGGACTTGAGCTTGGCGAAACGGTCCTCGGCAGGAGCGGGCTTCGCCCCCGCCTTCTTGGCGCCGATCGACGGAGGAGTCTCCGTCGGCTTGGCGACCCGGTCCCTGGACGCGGCGGCGAGCCGATCGGTCAAGCTGCTCATGGGCTACCTGCTGTTCCTTCGGAGGAGGCTGCGCTTCGGGGCAGCGGCCCTGCGGCGCTCCTCGGGCGGGTCGACCTCCTCGGTGGAGGTCCCTTCCAGCTCGGCGGCCAGGGCCGAGATCGCCTTGCTCACGATGTGCTTGGGCTGGGCCGCAAGGATCGGGTCGCCGGCGTTGGTGGCGCTGGCGACCTGCGGGGAGGTCGGGATCGAAGCGGCGATCGGCATGCCGAGCGTGCTCTCGACCTTGTCGGCGGTGAGCCCGACCTTCTCGTCGGCGCGGTTGAGCACCAGTCGACGACGCTCCTTGGGGAAGTTGAGCAGGTCCAGCGTCTCGACCGCGATCTTGACGTTCTTCAGCGTGGGCACGTCGAGCGTGGTCACCAGGACCAGTTCGTCGGTCTCGTCGATCGCCTGGAGCACGTGCTCGTCGAAGCTGGGGGCGGTGTCGACCACGACGTAGTCGAACCGGCTCCTCAGCAGTCGCAGCACCTTGCCGACCAGGGCCGCCGGGATGGCGTCCTTCGCGTCCGGCTGGACGGGTGCGACCAGGGTCTGGATGCCGTGCCGGTGTGGCGTGAGAAGCGCCTCCAGCGACTCGATGTCGAGGCCCGCCTCGAGCGGGATCGCGTCCGCCAGCGTGCGAGCGGGGAACAGCTGGAGGGTGATCGCCACGTCACCGAAGCCGAGGTCGAGATCGACGAGGCACACCTCCCTCCCTTCCCGCTGCAAAGCGAGCGCGAGGTTGACCGCCATCGTCGTCTTGCCGACGCCGCCCTTGGGGGAGAAGACGGTGATCTGCCGGCCCTGCTCGCCGGACGTCAGCGCAGCGGGGCCGTGAAGCGCTTCCCACACCTGTGCGGCCCGGCTGACGGCCTGGCCCAGCCCGGCGAGGTCCCGCTCCTCGATCACCTCGCGCATGCCGGAGCGAAGCGCCTCGGCCAGCACGCTGGTGTCCACCCGGCGGCGGATCAGGATCACGCTGGTCGCCGGCATGGTGACCCGCAGCGTGTCCGCGAGGGCTGCGGCCGCCTCGAGGTCGACGGTCGGGCCGAGCACGATGGCGTACTCGTCGCTGTTTTCGGCGAGGGTCCGCTTCAGGTCGTCCAGGGACGCGACGTGTCTGGAGGACGAGGCGATCGCGGCCGCGAACGTCTCGACGTTCGCGGGCGATGAGTCGACGATGGTGGGCATCAGATCACCTGAACACGCTGTCGGAGGTGACCCCGGGGCCGGCGCTCACCTTGGAGTCCTCGGTGAGGAGCGCGAAGGAGACCTCGCTGTTGCGTGCGGCGAAGATGATCTTCTCCGCATCCGCCTGGTCCACGGCCAGCGTCATCAGGGTCCTCGGAAGCTCCTCGACGGTCTGCTCACCTGTCTGGTCGGTCACCGTGGTCGACACCACGGTGGTGGTACCCACTCCGATCACCGAGACACGCGGCAGCAGCAGCCGGGTCGTCGGCTTGGTGTTCCCCATCGCCCCGGCATCCACCGAGCTGAAGATCGCCACCTCTGCGCCAGGGTTGACGAAGCCGGCTACGCGGGCCGGGTCGGTCAGGTTGATCGAGATCGCCATCTGCCCCTTCGGGATGCTGAGCACCTCCTGGTCGCCGGCCTCACCGAACTTGGCGGTGACGATCTGCTCGCCGGGGTAGACGGCGGTGAGGGCGACCTTCTCGCCGAGGCCGGCGATGCTCGTGGTCGCCCCGGTGAGCACCTGCGACTCCGGGACCGTGCCCATCTGGATCTTGCCGGCGGCCTGGGCCTCGTTGAGTGTCTCGCCGGGGTTGATGACGTCGACGGCGGTCAGCACCTCGACCGCGTCGTACTTCTGCGCTGCGCGCGCCTCGACCCCCCGGACGTACAGGAAGACCAAGGTCGTGCCGACGGTCGCGATCAGCGCCGCCACGATGAGTAGAACCGTTCTACGTCCCATGTCACTTCCACGTCTGTGTGTGATCCATCCCCACGACGAGCCCCCGAGAGGTTCTCGTCCCTTTAGATCGGCCCCCCGATCCGAAAATCAAGGGTTCTACACAGAAGGGCTTCTCGTCTCGAAAATATGTCTATTCGTACGAGGGTGACTAGTCTTTCAGGACAAGTCGTACAAAGCCTCTACTTCGGGAGCGAAGTCCCGCATGAGCGCGGTCCGGCGCAGCTTCAGGCTGGGCGTGAGGTGTCCCGCCTCCTCGGTCCAATCCACGTCCAGGACCGTGAAGCGCCGGATGCCCTCGGCCTGGGAGACCGCCTGGTTGGCGTCGTCGACCGCCTTCTGGAGCTCCGCTCGCAAATCGGCGTCGTCGACGAGAAGCGCGGGATCGGACGGCTTGCCCAGCCGCTCGGCCCAGAGCCGCACGGAGTCCGGGTCCATCGTGATCAAGGCCGCGACATAGGGCCGCTTGTCGCCGACCACCAGGCACTGGCTGACCAGTGGATGCGCTCGGAGCCGGTCCTCGAGGAGGGTGGGGGAGACGTTCTTGCCCCCGGCGGTTATCAACAGCTCCTTCTTGCGTCCGGCGATCCGGACGAAGCCCTCCTCATCGATCTCACCGAGGTCACCGGTGTGCAACCAGCCCTGGTGGTCGAGCACCTCGGCCGTGGCCTCGGAGTTCCTCCAGTAGCCGTCGAAGACCTGGTCTCCGCGCACCAGCAGCTCGCCGTCGTCGGCCACCCGCACGGAGACCCCCGGCAACGGGCGCCCTACCGTGCCGATCTTCACCATCGTCGGCGTGTTGGCGGTCACGGCGGCGGTCGTCTCGGTCAAGCCGTAGCCTTCGAGGACCACCAGGCCCAGGCCTCGGTAGAAGTGGCCGAGGCGCTCGCCCAGCGGAGCGCCGCCGGACACCGCGTAGCGGCACCGGCCGCCGAGGGTCTCGCGAAGGTGGTGGTAGACGAGTCGGTCGTACAGCGCGTGACGGGCCCGGAGAAGGACGCCCGGGCGACCGGTGTCCAGTGCCTTGCTGTAGGCGATCGCGGTCTCGGTCGCCTGGTCGAAGAGCCGGCCCCGCCCGTCCGCGGCGGCCTCCTGGGAGGCGGTGTTGAACAGCAGCTCGAAGACCCTGGGGACGCCGAGCACGAACGTCGGCCGGAAGGTCGCGAGGTCCTCGCGCAGCCGCTTCACGTCACGGACGTGCCCCAGGCGCGCCCCGGCGCGAATCGCTCCGACCTGGATCACCCGAGCGAAGATGTGGGCGAGCGGGAGGAAGAGCAGGGTTGCGGCCCCCTCCTCCTCGAAGAGCTCGTGAAGCTCGCTCAGCGCGCCGTCGAGCTCGGACACGAGGGCGCCGTGGGTGATCGGACAGCCCTTGGCGCGGCCGGTCGTGCCGGAGGTGTAGACGATCGTCGCGAGGTCGGCGGGTCCGGCCGTGGACCGTCGCCGTTCCAGCTGCTCGTCGGAGACACCGGCCCCGAGCGCGGTGAGCTCCTCGATCGCGCCCTCGTCGATCACCCATCGGAGTCGCAGGTCCGGCAGCTGGTCACCGATCTCGTCGACCGCAGCGGCCTGGGTCGTGGTCTCGCACACCAGCGCCACCGCGCCCGAGTCGGAGAGGATCCAGGCGGTCCGGTCGGGTGAGGCGGTCTCATAGAGGGGTACGCCGGCCCCGCCGGCGTACCAGATCGCGTAGTCGAGCAGCGTCCACTCGTAGCGCGTGCCGGACATGATGCCGACCCGTTGCCCCGGCTCGATGCCGGCAGCGACCAGACCCTTGGCAACGGCGCGGACCTCCGCCAGGAAGCCGACCGTGCTGACGTCTTCCCAGCCTGCGGACGTCTTGCGAGCGAGCGCAGCGTCGTCGGGGGCGACCCGGGCCCTGGTCAGGAGGTCATCGGTGAGGTTCCCCCGCACGGGGGAGTCGGCCACAGGGGGCGTGGCGTACTCGCGCACCCGGACCTCCCTGGTCTGGACAACCGGGCCAATCTGGCCAAATCCGACATTTCACTTGCAATCGAGGCACAATTGTTGTGTCCGAGAGAGGTCACTATGCCACTGTCCCGCATGTGGGCATCACGTGACTTGGGCGGCAGGCGTCGACGCACCGGGGAGGGTGCCGTCGCCGTCGAGTTCGCCCTCGTCCTGCCCGTTCTGTTGCTGCTGGTCTTCGGGATCATCGGCTACGGCCTGGTGCTCGCACAACAGGCCGCCATCTCCAACGCCGTGCGCTCCGGCGCCCGGTTCGGGTCGGTCAACCTCTACAACGGCGACCACACCTGCGAAGAGGTCATCACCAAGGCACGCGGTGCGGCTCGCACGATCGGTCTGAGCGACGGCAAGAAGGTCGCAATCACCGTCAAGCGGGGCACCACGGTCGTCTGCTCGGCCGTCTCAGGCGCGGACGCGCCCGAGATCGATGTCCTGCCCTGCGTCGGGTCGCCGGCGAGCGACCCGGACACGCTGTTCGTGGAGGGCCGCTACATCACCGACATCGGACTGCCCGTGCCCGGGATCGATGGGATGGAGCTCACCGCCACCGGCGCCTACCAGTGTGAGTACTCGGGATGAGAAGGCTGCTCCACCGGCCCACCGGTGAGCGCGGTGCCGCGGCACTCCTGGTCGCGGCCCTCACGGTTGTCCTGATCGGCGTGCTCGCTTTCGTCACGGACTTCGGCATGGCCTACGCCAACCAGCGCCGTCTCCAGAACGGGGTGGATGCCGCCGTCCTGGCCGTGGGGCAGAAGATCGCCACAGCGACAGGCACCCGGCAGACCTGCGAGCAGATCCTCGACTCGCTCGACCAGGACGAGCTCCGGGAGTTCGCCGTCGAGTTCCTCGAGCAGAACGCGCCGGGCGAGGGAGTCGTGCTGCAAGACGGTGCCACAGGGTTCCGGGTGGAGTGCACCGCGCTCGGTGACACGGGCGCCGAGCAGCTGGTGGTCTCGGCCCTCGGTGCCCAGCCGAGCCCGACCTTCTTCGGGGGAGTGCTGGGGGCGGACGGGATCGCGCTGCGTGAAGACGCCCGCGCTGTCGTCGGTGTCGGCATCCCGCGGGGCCTGCGACCGTTCGCGATCTGCGGTCAGGACGCCGAGGAGCTCCTCTCGGGTAACGGGCAGCCGTTGACCTTGACGTTCGTCAAGGGTGAGGAGGACTGCGGCGGCGGCAGCACGTCAGGCAACTGGGGCCTGCTCGACTTCGACGGCACCGGAGGGGGACGCGGATCGGGGAAGGACTGCGACAGCGACTCCGCGATGCTGGAGTGCTGGATCAAGGAGGGGTACGCCGGCGCCCTGCCGGACCCCTCGATCGTGAATGCCCAGACTGGTTCCTTCGGCGGCCTCGGTGACGACATGTCGGCGATCCTCGGCCAGGACATCCCGCTGCCGGTGTACTCGAGCGTGAGCGGGAAGGGCAACAACGCGAAGTACGTCGTGACCGGGTACATCTTCGTCGAGATCTGCGCCTACGACTTCCAGGGCGCCTCCGACAAGTCTTCCGGTGAGTCCAGCTGCGCCGACGCCTCGTGGAACGACCGCTCGAACGGTGTCGAGGAGCCGGCGCCCGAGGCGGACCCGCTGTTGCCCTGGATCGCCAAGTTCGAGGCCGGCCAGTGGACCCAGCAGGACACCTGGGACGTGCTGACCTGGGCTCGAGCGAACACGAAGCCGTCGGACCCCTGGCACCAGTGGCTGGTCGCGTTGGACAGGGGATGGACCTATCGGGACACCCACGACTTCTTCGCCTGGCTGCCGGAGTTCATCACCGACCGTGAGGCTGCGGCGAACCAGCCGCCGAGTCCCCGCGGCGGCGGCAACGCCAACTACCTGCAGCTGCGCTTCGTCAGGCACCTGTCGGCCGGCACTCTCGACCTCGACTGCGGCTTGGGAAGCGACTGCGACTTCGGCCTGCGGGTCGTCAAGCTGGCGGAGTAGTCCGCCCCCGGCTGCCTGGTCGCGGGGAACCGGGTACGCTCGCGACACCTGCTGCCAGTGAGTAAGGGATCCGGAGTGCCATGGCCGAACAGACGACGTCCAGCATCGTGGTCAACGCCGCGCCTGCAGACATCATGGCGGTGATCGCCGGGTTCGACGCCTACCCCGAGTGGGCACAGGGCGTGAAGACCGCGGAGGTCGTCGAGGACGGAAGCGACGGCCGGGCCAAGCAGGTCTACTTCGAGCTCGACGCCAGTCCCATCAAGGACCAGTACACCCTCGAGTACGACTGGGACGGCGACCGCTCCGTGCGCTGGTGGCTGGCCGAGGGCAAGATGCTCAAGGGAATGGACGGGACCTACGAGCTTGACGAGCAGGGCGACGGGACCACCGAGGTCACCTACCGGCTCGCGGTCGAGATCTCGATCCCGATGATCGGCATGCTCAAGCGCAAGGCGGAGAAGGTCATCATCGACACGGCGCTCAAGGGACTGAAGAAGCGCGTCGAGTCGCTCAGCTGACGCGTGCGGGTCATCCTCCTCACCGGCAAGGGCGGCGTCGGCAAGACGACCGTGGCCGCCGGCACGGCCACGCTGGGCGCCAGGAGCGGTCAGCGCACTCTCGTGCTGTCCACCGACGCAGCTCATTCGCTCTCCGACGTCTTCGGTGTGCCGATCGGGGCTGAGCCGACAGAGGTCGAGCCGGGGCTCCACGTGCAGCAGGTCGATGCTCAGCGCCGCTTCGAGCAGTCCTGGTCGGAGATCCAGGGCTACCTGCTGTCGGTGCTCGACACCGTCGGGGTGGACGCCATCGCTGCCGAGGAGCTCACCGTGATCCCCGGCGCCGAGGAGGTGCTCGCGTTGCTGGAGGTGCGGGCCCACGCTCGGTCGGGGCAGTGGGACCTGCTCGTGGTCGACTGCGCGCCGACGGCCGAGACCCTCCGGTTGCTGGCCCTGCCGGAGGCGCTCGGCTGGTACATGGACCGGGTCCTGCCCCTGGAGCGCCGTGTCGTCAAGGCACTGCGCCCGGTGCTCAGCAGGGCCGCCGGCGTGCCGATGCCGCAGGACACCGTCTTCGACGCCATCGAGCGCCTGCACCGTGATCTCGAGGAGGTGCACGGACTGCTGACGGGCGAGCACGCCAGCGTCCGCCTCGTGCTCACCCCGGAGACCATGGTCGTCGCAGAGGCACGGCGCTCGCTGACCACGCTGTCGCTGTTCGGCTACCGCGTCGACGGCGTGGTGGCGAACCGGGTCTTCCCCGAGGCCGGCTCCGACTCGTGGCGCGACGGCTGGGTGGCAGCGCAGTCCCGCGTCCTCTCCGACGTCGAGCAGTCCTTCGGCGGTCTTCCGATCTGGCGGTCGACGTACCAGACTCGCGAGCCGCTCGGGCCGGATGAGCTGGGACGCTTCGCCGCTGATCTGTACGGGTCGGACGACCCGTTCGCCCGCCCGAGCGGAGACGGGCCGCTGACCGTACGCCGGACCCGGTCCGGGACCTCCCTGCGCATCGCACTACCGTTCGTCGCCAGGGAGGACGTGGATCTCGCCCGACACGGACATGAACTGGTGGTGACTGTGGGTTCCTACCGTCGACTGGTCGCGCTGCCTGCCGCGCTGACCAAGCAGACGCTCGCCGGTGCACGGGTGGACGACGCCGGGCTCGAGATCCTGTTCGCCGACCCCGCTGGGAAGCCGGCGTGACCGACCACGACGACGAGATCGGCAGCGTCTCCGAGGAGGCGCTGAAGCTCTTCGCCGCCCTGTCGGACTGGGCGCGTGAGACCGGCGGGGAGTACGCCGGAGCAGCCGCCTCGGCCTCCGAGGCGTTCAAGTCCGTCAACGAGCACCTCGCCACCGGCGGCGAGGACTGCAAGTACTGCCCTGTCTGCCGGATGATCTCAGCCGTGCGCGGGACCAGCCCCGAAGTGCGCGCCCATCTCACCACGGCAGCGACCTCGCTGTTCCAGGCCGCGGCCGCCGCGATGGCCACCGCAGCGCCGAAGGCGGACGACTCCTCGGCCGGCGGCGGGGTGGAGAAGATCGACCTCGACGCGGACTGGCCGGAGGACCCGGACAGCCAGTGGGATTGATCTGTTTCGCCTCTTTCCTCAAGTCCCGCATCCGACTGTCCGATAAGTCCACTACGGGGGCTGATGCGGAAGGTCAGCAGGAGATGAGATTCGCGAGACGATCGGGCGTGTCGCAGGAGCGTGGCGCGGCGGCGCTGGAGTTCGCGCTGGTCACGCCGCTGTTGCTGGCCTTCATCTTCGCGATCGTGCAGTTCGCGATGATCTTCGCGCAGTCGTCAGCACTGGCGAACGCGGCTCGGTCGGGGGCGCGGCTCGGGGCGGTCAACGCGCTGGCCATGGCCACGTGTCAGGACGTCGTCGACGCGACCCGTGGGCAGGCGTTGTCACTGGGCATGGAGCCCACCCAGGTCGCGGTCACCGTGCGTCGCGAGGACGCCCTTGCCGACGTGGCCGCGCTTGCTGGGGGATCGGCACTCTGCGATGTCGGTTCGGGCAGCAGCCAGGTCTCCGGTGCTTCCGGCAGCATCCCGTGTGACGAGGACGCCTCCAGCCAGAGGCTCGTCGTCACGGCTGAGTTCGATGCGGTGGTCAGCTTGCCGTTCGTGCCCGAGATGACCATCCCGCGCACCGCCACCGGGGTGTACCGGTGCGAGTCCTGACACCACGACGCGACGAGCGCGGCGGTGTCGCCGTCCTCGTGGCGGTGTTCATCTCCTTCGTCGCACTGGTTGCGACCGCCTGGGTGAGCGAGTTCGGCCTGGCCTACGCCAACAAACGGTTCCTCCAGAACGCCGTCGAAGCATCCGCCCTCGCCGCTGCCTCGCACGTGAGGGAGTTCGCGCCCCTCGGGGCCACGTGCAGCGAGCTCGCAACTGCCATCGAGAACGGCTCCGACACTTCCTGGAACGGCGGCTCGACGGCCTCGACTGCGTCGGTGGCCGACAGGTTCTTCGAGGACAACCTCGGCAACCACGACGAGGTCGCCTTCGGCGGCGTGCAGGTGACCTGCGACCCCTCGCTGGGTCTCCTCGTCACCATCGATGCAAGGCAGCGTTCGCAGACGGTCATCGGGCGGGCTGCTGGGACCGACGAGCTCCTTGTGCAGACGAGAGCCACGGCTGTCGTTGCGACGCCCAAGAACGTGGTCGGCCTGCGTCCGCTGGGCATGTGCCTGGGCCGGGCCCGCGAGGCCGCGGCCATCCCTGGGCAGGAGTACAGCTACCCCATCGACAAGGGGGACAGCACCTGTGGCCTGGCGCAGAGCACGTGGGGCCTGATCAACTTCGAGGGGTCCCGGGGGAACGGCGGTGCGGACGGGACGGTGTCCGACCTCGTCATGGGATACCCGGGCGAGGTCAGCAGCTCCACCGTCGGCGATGAGGTCTGGATCGACGGTTCCCCGGGACTCAGGTCGAACCTGGTCGGCTATGTCCAGGACCTCATCGGGGACGAGATCGTGTTGCCGGTGTACGACGTCTACCGCGACAAGAGCGGCGGGGAGGTCCCGCCGCTGGAGAACTGGCCGTCGGAGGGTGACACGGTCACACCCACGCCGGCGGAAAGCAACCTGGCTGCGCAGGCGCGGGGCGGCAACAACGGCGGCGGCTCGTCAGGCGACAAGGACAACGGCAAGGACTTCCGGATCGTCGGTTTCATCACCGTCGAGATCACCGGCGCCGACAAGGATGAGATCCGGTTCCGGCACAAGCGGTTCAGCCCCGTGGCGAAGATCAACCGGGACTGTGCCTTCGGGCTTGCCCAGTGCGATCTCGGCGCCCGGATCGTGAAGCTGGTCGGGTGACCGGTCAGACGACCGCGCCGTCGTCGTACCCGTCGCCGCGCTTGCGAGGCATGGTCGCGACCAGGTAGACGAAGCCGCCGGCGAAGGCGACGGCGAGCAGGAACATCACCCAGTCCGGCAGGGTCCAGCCGAGTACGACGGCCACCAGCATGAGCAGCGGGGAGCCGAACAGGCCCGCCCACGCCAGACGCCGGCGCGGGTCGAGGACCGGCATCGGCGGCGGGCTCGGCGGCACGAAGTGGCCCTCGTCGTCCCACGACGCCTCGGTGTCGAGCGGGTCGTTCCAGCTGGGCTGGAAGAGGTCGCGCAGCCGCTCGTCGCGGCCCGCCGGCGGTTCAGTCGACGCCGGCTCGGGTGCGTCGACGGTCGGTTCCTCGCCGTAGTGGGCGACGATCTCGCGCCACGCCGCCTCCTCGTCGAGCTTGCGGTCGGACCCCTCCGCACCGGAGGACGGCCCGCGCTCGGCGGGGTCATTCGGGTCGTCGGGGTTCTGGCTCATCGCCTCGTCACTCGTCGGATGAAGTCGACGGACTCCTCGAAGATCGCAGGAGCGTCGTTGTCGAGCGTAGCCACGTGGTAGCTGTTTTCCAGAATGCGCTCTTGGACGTCTCGCGAGGAGACCTTGCCGGCGATGATCTGCGACGACGACGGGTCGACCACGTGGTCCTCGGCGGAGCGGAAGTGGATGATCGGCTGGGTCACCTTGGCCAGGTCCTCGCGGACCGCCTTCCAGCCGGCCATCATCGAGCCCAGCGCCTTGAGCGGGACGCGGTCGTAGCCGTACTCCTCCTGCCCGGGCTTCTTGATGTCGTTGCCGATGCCCGGCATGGAGGGCACCACCCACTTCAGCAGCGGTACGGCGAGCAGCTGCTTGTTGCTCGAGGCGACCGCGGCGTTGACGAGCATCACGCCGGCGACGTCGCGGCCCCGCTCGGCGGCCAGCTTGAGCACCAGACCGCCGCCCATCGACAGGCCGCCGACCACGACGTCGTCGTGCTCGGAGCTCAGCTTCTCGAAGGCACGGTCGAGCTCGCCGTACCAGTCCTGCCACCGGGTCCGGTTCATCTCCTGCCAGGAGGTGCCGTGCCCGGGCAGCCGCGGGACCGCGACGCCGAAGCCCTGCTCGGCCAGGTGCTTGCCCCACGGCACCATCGACGCGGGGGAACCGGTGAACCCGTGGCTGAGCAGGACGCCGACCCGCCGGCCGTCGGGGTGTGCATCGGGGGCGGCGCTGGCGAAGAAGGGTTCGGCGTGGGAGGCGATGGGCACAGGGGACTCCAGAGCGGTACGACGGGGCGGGCGGACGTCGCGCGCGGGCGCACGCGAGCCGTTGGGGGCATCGTCGCACGCGGCCCGAAACGGGGCTAGGGTTGGCGTCACGATACGGGAGGTCACGGGTGTTCTACTGGTTGCTCAAATGGGTGCTGCTCGGCCCCCTGCTGCGCCTCGTCTTCCGCCCTCGGGTGGAGGGCGCCGAGCACGTGCCGACCGAGGGTCCCGCGATCCTGGCGAGCAACCACCTGTCCTACGCCGACTGGCTGTTCATGCCCTTGACGCTGCCGCGCCGGGTCACCTTCGTCGCCAAGGCGGAGTACTTCAACGGCCGCGGCCTCAAGGGGTGGCTGCAGCGCGGGTTCTTCTCCGGCGCGGGCCAGGTCCCCATCGACCGCTCGAGCGGCAGCGCCGCGGAGGGCGCCTTGCTGTCGGCGAAGCGGATCCTTGGCTCGGGAGAGCTGTTCGGGATCTACCCCGAGGGCACCCGCTCGCACGACGGCAAGCTGTACCGCGGCAAGACCGGGGTGGCGCGTCTCGCGCTCGAGACCGGCGTCCCGGTGATCCCCGTGGCGGTCGTCGGCACCGACGTCGTGGCCCCGCCCGGCAAGAAGTTCGGCTCGTTCACCCGGCCGCTGGTCCGGTTCGGCAAGCCGTTGGACTTCTCCCGCTACGAGGGGCTGGAGAACGACCGCTACATCCTGCGGTCGATCACCGACGAGATCATGTACGAGATCATGCAGCTCTCCGGCCAGGAGTACGTCGACATCTACGCCACCAAGGCCAAGGCGCTCGACAAGGAGAAGGCGCGCGCGGAGAGCCGCAAGGCAGCAGCCGAGTCCGGGAACTCCGAGCTCAAAGCCTCTTGATGGGCCGCGACGGCCTGGCCGGGCTGCTGGGGCTGTCGGGTCCGGCCGACGCCGCCACCGAAGCGGTCGAGACCACGATGTACCGCGCCTTGGCGGTGCTGCGGGTGGTCGTGCTCGTCAACGCGCTGGTCCTCAACGTCTACCGCTGGGACGACCTGGCTCGTCCGGTCGTCGGCGGGCTTGCCATGGCGGTGATGACCGGCTGGACCGCCTTCGTGGTCGTCGCCTACGACCGGCCGACGTGGCGGCGCAGCCCGTTGCTCGTCGCGGATCTCGTCGTCACGGTGGCCCTGCTCCTGGTCTCGCCGCTCGCGAAGGGGCCGGACGCGACGTCCACGGTGCCGGGCTTCTGGGTGATGGGCGTGGTCCTCGCCTGGGGCGTCCATGGGCACCTGGTCAGCGGCCTGATCGCCTCGCTCGCGGTGTCCATGGCCGACGTCGCCGTGCGCAGCGACCTGGACCAGACCAACTACGGCAACATCTTCCTGCTGATGATCGGCGGGCCGGTCCTCGGCTACACCTCGGGGCTGCTCAAGGAGATGGCCGCCGCCCGCGACCGGGCCGAGCGCGAGGCAGCCGCTGCCGCGGAGCGCGCCCGCCTGGCCCGAGCCGTGCACGACGGCGTGCTCCAGGTGCTCGCCCTGGTGCAGCGGCGCGGCCACGAGATCGGCGGGGAGGCCGCCGAGCTGGGCCGGCTGGCCGGCGAGCAGGAGGCCGCGCTCCGGGCGCTCGTGCAGCAGGGGAGCACGACGGCCGTGCCGCCGTCCACCGGCGCGGGCGCCGACCTCGCGGCCCGGCTTCGTCCGCTGGGCACCGGCCAGGTGACGGTCTCGGTGCCTGCCACTCCGGTGGTCCTGGCCGACGGTGCCGTCGACGAGCTGGTCGCGGCGGTCGCTGCCTGTCTCGACAACGTCCGTCGCCACGCCGGTGCGCAGGCTCACGCGTGGGTGCTCCTGGAGGACCTCGGTGACCAGGTGGTGCTCACCGTCCGCGACGACGGGCTGGGCATCCCCGCGGGCAGGCTGGACGCGGCCCAGGCCGAGGGCCGGCTCGGGGTCGCGCAGTCGATCCGTGGTCGGCTCGCCGACCTCGGGGGTACGGCGGCCCTGGTGACCGCGCCCGGACAGGGCACCGAGTGGGAGCTGGTCGTGCCACGCCCGAGGTAACTTGCGGGCATGACGATCCACTCCGAGCACCCGTTCGCCCAGCCCGAGTCCGAGCGCGATCCCGTGCGCCGGTTCCGGGGCCGGCTCGGCGGGACGGTGTCGCTGTGGACCACCGGGGAGGGCCCCGCCCGGGCCGGGCTGACCGTGTCCTCGCTGATGGTCGCCGCCGGCGAACCGAGTCGGGTCCTGGCGCTCGTGGATCCCGACTCCGACCTGGCCGACGCCGTGCAGGACAACCAGGTGGCCGTCGTACAGCTGCTGGACTGGGAGCACCGCGACCTGGCCGAGGCCTTCGCCGGGCTGGCACCCGCGCCGGGAGGGCTGTTCCGGCTGGGGTCGTGGGTCGACACCGACTGGGGACCGCGGCTGGAGGGGGCCGGTGCCTGGATGGGGGTGCGGCTGGCCGGTGAGCCGCGGGAGGCCGGCTGGTCGCTGCTGGTCGAGGCGGTCATCGAGCACGTGGAGATCGGTGAGGAGACCGAGCCGCTCGTGCACCGGCGGGGGCGCTACGTCCGCCCGGCCGGCAGTCGGTAGCCTGCGGCCACACAACAGCGAGGGGGAGCCCGTGACCGCGATCAAGGTGATGGTCGTCGACGACCACCCGATGTGGCGCGAGGCAGTGGCCCGAGACCTGGGTGACGCCGGCTTCGAGGTGGTGGCGACCGCCGCGAACGGGACCGAGGCGGTCAACCGGGCGCGCGCCGCGCGACCGGACGTCCTGGTCCTGGACCTGCAGATCCCCGCCCCCGACGGTGTCGCGGTCACCGCCACGCTCGTGCCGGACTTCCCCGATCTGCGCGTGCTGATCCTCTCCGCGTCCGGCGAGCAGGACGACGTGCTCGAGGCGGTCAAGGCCGGCGCCACCGGGTACCTCGTGAAGTCCGCCTCGCGTGAGGAGCTCGTCGACGCGGTCTCCCGGGTCGCCCGTGGAGACACCGTCTTCACCCCGGGGCTCGCGGGGCTGGTGCTGGGGGAGTACCGCCGGCTCTCCGACGCCCCGGCCGCCCGCGACGACACCCCCAGGCTGACGGACCGGGAGACCGAGGTGCTCCGGCTGGTGGCGAAGGGTCTCTCCTACAAGCAGATCGCCGAGCGGCTGGTGCTCTCGCACCGCACCGTGCAGAACCACGTGCAGAACACCCTGCGCAAGCTGCAGATGCACAACCGCGTCGAGCTGGTCCGGTATGCCATCGAGCAGGGCCTCGACGACGAGGGATGAGTCCGGATCCGCGCGTTATGTCCCCCGTGCGGCGACCCAGGCCCTAGGCTTTACTTTCAAGAACCACAGTCCCGGAGGGGGACCATGCGCATCCACACCGGGATCGGGGCTGCCCTGGCAGCGGTCCTGCTCGTCACGCTGCCGCCGGCGGCCCTGGCTGCTCCGGCGACGCCGTCGCAGCCTGGCAACGCCACCGACCCCGGCGGGCAGCACAGCGAGGAGGCCGAGGAGGCGCTCGACGCGGCCCGGCAGCTCTTCCGGTCGCAGCCGGTGCGGACCGGTGCGATGCGGCGTTCCCCGTCGTCGGTGGCCGAGGGCGGTGCCGTCGAGCACCCCACGGCGGTGCTCCGTGAGCTGGCCGCCCGGGTCGGTGATCTCGAGCCCGCCGACCGTCGTACGGCTCGGCGGATCCTGGCGCGCCCGACCAACGGCGTGGACGACGCCCAGCTCGGCGTCGGGTACGGCGGCGCCCAGACCGCCAACACGTGCGACGCACCCGGTGGCGAGGACCTCAACGTCTGCGTGCACTGGGTCACCGAGGACAACCCGCACGCGCCCCCGGCCCGGCTCGCGCCGAGCGGGCTCCCGGTCTGGGTGGAGACCACCCAGGACGTGCTCGAGGAGGTCTGGGGCACCATCGTCGAGGACCTCGGCTACGCCGAGCCGATCGACGACTCCTCGATGCCGGACCACGGCCCGGACGGCCGGCCCGACGTCTACCTCGCCGAGCTGCACGACCTGTCGGTCCCGGTGTACGGCTACTGCGTGCCCGAGGTCAGTGACCCCCGGCCGCGCCGGGTGCCCGGCTACTGCGTGATCGACAACGACTTCGTGGGCTACTCCGGCCGGCCACTGGCCGACCTCAAGGTCACGGCCGCGCACGAGTTCTTCCACCTGGTGCAGTTCGCCTACACCAACCAGATGGACTACTGGGTCGCCGAGGGCACGGCCGCGTGGATCGAGGACGAGGTCTACGACGACATCGACGACAACCTGCAGTACCTCGCCCGGAGCGCGCTCAGCGTCTCCCAGGCGCCGCTGGACTTCATCGACCCCGACGACTTCAACTGGGCCTACGGCTCGTGGATCTGGTGGCGGTTCCTCACCGAGTACCTCGGCGCGCCCGGCAAGCCGGACACGGCCGTCGTGCGCCAGGTCTGGCAGCGCCTCGCAGCCGACGGCAGCCCGGAGAGCAGCCTGCAGGCGCTGCGCCGGGTGCTGGCCCAGCGCAAGACCTCCTTCGAGCAGGTCTTCGGCGACTTCGGCGCGGTGAACCGGATCGCAGCCTCCTGGTACGACGAGGGCGCCAAGTACCGCGGCTTCGTCGGGGCGCCGTCGCGCGACCACACGCTCACCAAGGCTCGTCCGGCGGCGGACGCCTGGCGGTTGCGGCCGCCGGCCAACCGTCCGCGGGCGCTGACCGCGCTCCGGCTGAGCCACCTCAGCACCGACCACGTGATCCTCCGTCCCGGCCGTGGCCTGGCCGGCCGGTGGCGGCTGCGGGTCGACCTCGACCTGCCTCCCCGCTTCCGCGGGTCGCAGGCCAACGTGATGATCCACCTGCGCGACGGCCGGGTGCGCTGGCAGGGGGTCCGGCTCAACCGCAAGGGCGACACCCGCTTCGTGGTGCCGTTCAACAAGCGCCGCGTCGCCGGTGTCGTGCTCTCGCTGACCAACGCCAGCACCCGCTCCCGCGACTGCGGGCGGCAGCTGCACACCAGCCCGTTCTCCTGCGGCGGCACCCCGCTCGACGACAACCTGCCGTTCCGGTACCGGGTCCGCGCGCTCCGCTGATCCCGCGCCGTTCCGGTTTCCCATGTTCACTTGGGAAGCCTCCACTTGGCACGGCACACATGCCGTGCCAAGTGCAGGTTCGCCGTGCCAAGTGACCCGCCGGAGCCGCGCCCTATGCTCGGTCGGGTGGACCTGACCGAGGTGGCTGACGAGCTGTACGCCGCGCTGCCCGACGAGTTCGTCGCTCGGCGCAGCGAGCTCGCCGCCAGGGCCAAGGACGACGGCGACAAGGCGCTCGCCGCGGAGATCAAGAAGCTGGCGAAGCCGACCACCGCCGCCTGGGTGGTCAACATGCTGGTGCGTCACGAGCCCGACCAGGTGCAGCAGGTGCTCGACCTCGGTGCGGCGTTGCGCGAGGCGCAGGCGTCGATGGCGGGGGAGGAGCTGCGTCAGCTCGGTCGGCAGCGGCGCCAGCTCACCGCGGCGGTGACCCGCGAGGCACGCGGCCTCGCCGCCGAGCTCGGTCAGAAGATCGGGGAGTCGATCGCCGACCAGGTCCAGGAGACCCTGCACGTCGGGATGGTCGACGAGGCCGCCGCCGAGGCGGTGCGCACCGGGATGCTGGTCAAGCCGCTTGCGGTGACCGGCCTGGAGGCGTCCGGCGTCGCCGAGTCGGTGGCCGTCGCCGGTGCGCTCGGCCAGACCGCCGTACGACGGGCTTCGGCTCGTCCCACGTCAGGACGCAAGGGCCCCGAGCCGCAGAAGCCGGACCTCACCGTCGTCCAGGACAGCTCCCGTGCCGTGAAGGAGGCCGAGGACGCGCTCGCCGAAACCGAGGCCGAGCTGGCGGACGCCGAACGCCGGCTGGCCAAGGCCCAGCGCAAGGTGGAGAAGCGCGAGGCCAAGGCGCTGCAGCTGCAGGCCGAGCTCGAGGAGCTGCGCCGACGGCTCGCCGAGGTCGAGGAGCGGCTCGAGGCAAACGAGGACGAGCTCAGCGAGGCCGAGGACGCCCGCGACGAGCGCGAGGAGGCTGTCGCCGCCGCGAAGGCCGCGGTGGAGCAGGCCCGCAAGCGACTGGACAGCGTCCGGTAGCCGGTGACTTCCCACGGGTTATGGACGCTTCACCCGTGTCATGCCGCGTGTGTTGTGTCCATAACCCCGCGTTACATGAGCTGAGGCCGAGGTCAGGCCCAGCCCTTGGACCGCTCGACGGCGTCACGCCAGCGCACGTGGGCGGCGTCGGCCGCGGCGCGGTCGCCCTGCGGCTCGAAGCGCCGGTCGAGGTGCCAGGTCTCGCGCAGCTCGTCGGTGGAGCTCCACACGCCGGTGCCGAGCCCGGCGAGGAACGCTGCGCCCAGGGCGGTGGTCTCCACGATCCGGGGCCGCTCGACGGGCACCCCGAGCTGGTCGGCCTGCACCTGGCAGAGCAGGTCGTTGGCCGAGGCGCCGCCGTCGACCATCAGCGCCGACAGCGAGGCGCGCTCGGGGAGCGTCTCGATCACGTCGCGGACCTCGAAGGCGATCGCCTCCAGCGTCGCGCGGACGATGTGGGCCCGGGTCGTGCCTCGGGTGATCCCGATGATCAGACCCCGCGCGTGGGGGTCCCAGTCGGGCGCGCCCAGGCCGGTCAGCGCCGGCACGAACACCACGCCCGCCGAGTCGCTGACCGTGCGCGCGATCGCCTCGGTCTCCGGCGCCGCACCGACGATCTGCAGCCCGTCGCGCAGCCACTGCACCGCGGCACCGGTGACGAAGATCGCCCCCTCGAGCGCGTAGGTCGTCTCGCCGGACGGGGAGCGCCACGCCGCCGTCGAGAGCAGGCCGGCGTCGGACCGGACCACCGACGAGCCGGTGTTGGTGAGGATGAACGAGCCGGTGCCGTAGGTGCACTTGCTGTCACCGACGTCGAAGCAGGTCTGCCCGAACAGCGCCGACTGCTGGTCACCGGCGATCCCGGCGATCGGCAGCTCGAGTCCCGCGAACGACCGCGGGTCGGAGGTGGCGATCGGCCCCCACGACGGGACGATCTCCGGGAGCGCCGCGCGAGGCACCCCGAACAGCGAGCACAGCTCGTCGGACCAGTCGCCGCGCTCGAGGTCGAACAGCAGCGTGCGCGAGGCGTTGGAGACGTCGGTGACGTGCCAGGTGCCGCGGGTCATCCGCGCGACCAGGTAGGAGTCCACGGTGCCGATCGCGTAGCGGCCGTCCTCGACGAGCGCCCAGGTGTTGGGCTCGTGCTCGGCGAGCCAGCGCAGCTTGGTGCCGGAGAAGTACGGGTCCAGCCGAAGGCCGGTCAGCTCGCGGATCCGGTCCTCGTGGCCCTCCTCGCGCATCCGGGTGCAGATCTCGGCGGTACGACGGTCCTGCCACACGATCGCGCGGCGGGGCGAGCCGAGCGTCTCGCGGTCCCACAGCAGCACTGTCTCGCGCTGGTTGGTGATCCCGATCGCCTGCAGGGCCGGGCCGCCGACGTTCTCGTAGGCAGCGACCACCTCCCGGGTCGCCTCCAGGGTCGCCTGCCAGATCTCCTCCGGCGCGTGCTCGACCCAGCCCGGCCGGGGGAAGTGCTGGCCGAACTCCTGGTAGGCCTTCGCGGCGATCGTGCCGTCGGGGGTCACGACGAGCGCGGTGACGCCCGTCGTGCCGGCGTCGATGGCGAGGACGCTCACTGCACGTCTCCGCTCTGCTCGCGGAGGATCGCCAGGACCCGCCGGTCGACCCAGGGCTGCTCGTCGCCGGCGCGCGAGACCCGCATCTCGTAGTTCTCGCTGCCGACCCAGGCGTGGAAGTCGCGGTGGCCCAGCCGCCGCGCCCGGTCGTCCAGCTCGGTCCGCAAGGCGTCGTCGACGACCACCTTCTCCTCGTCGGTGGAGGCGGTGAGGTAGAGCTCGTTGAGCTCCAGCAGACGGGCCAGCTCGGTGACCGGGTCGGCGTGGTCGTCCACGCGCAGGTCCACCGCGACGTCGTCGTGGCCGCCGTACCCGGCCCCCTCCTCGACCACGAGCAGGGCGGCGGACTGCCGGCCCCGGCGGTCGCCGCCGGCCTGGTCGCCGGCGGCGAGTGCGGCGAGCAGCCGGCGCCCGAGCGAGGGCTCGTCGGCAGCGGCGTCCCACGCCTGCTTCATCGACTCGACCACCTCGGGACCGGTCAGGATGTTGCCCTGGATCGCGACGCCGTCGCCGGTCACCCCGCCGGCCCAGTCGAAGCACTCGTGGCCGGTGTGCGTGGCGGCGTTGCCGTCGACGTCGACGATCCCGACCTGCCGGTGCTCGCGGCCGTCGTCCTCCTCGAGCAGCCGCTGCAGGGCGACCGAGGCGGTGGCTCCCTCGTCCAGGTGGGCCAGCGCCAGGCCCTTGTAGGCGACGTTGGCGTCGGCCTGCGTGGCGATCGCGCCGACGCCGGCCACGGCTGCGGGTACGGCGGACCCGACGGCCAGGAACTTCGAGGCCACGGCCACGCCCCAGGACTGGCCGTCGGCGGACCGCGCGACGATCGAGAAGGTCATGGGCCGACCATATCGGGACCAACGACCGCCGGTGGCGGGCCTGATGTCCCGACAACGGCGGTTCGGTATGGAACGATCCAATCCAGATGGCTAGGCTCGGACCGACCACTCTCGAAGGAGCGAATCAGATGCGCGTTGGTGTGCTGACCGGAGGCGGGGACTGCCCTGGCCTGAACGCCGTGATCCGGGCCGTGGTGCGGCGCGGGGTACAGGAGTACGGCTACGAGTTCGTGGGCTTCCGCGGCGGCTGGCGCGGCCCGCTCGAGGGCGACACGGTCCCGCTGACCCGGGAGACCGTGCGCGGCATCCTGCCGCGGGGCGGCACGATCCTGAAGTCCTCGCGCACCAACCCGTTCAAGATCGAGGGCGGGGTGGAGAAGATCAAGGAGAACCTCGCCGCGACCGGGGTCGACGCTCTGGTCGCGATCGGCGGCGAGGACACCCTCGGCGTCGCCACGAAGCTGGCCGACCTCGGGGTCAACGTCGTGGGCGTTCCGAAGACCATCGACAACGACCTGTCCGGCACGGACTTCACGTTCGGCTTCGACACCGCGGTCAACATCGCCGTGGAGGCGATCGACCGGCTGCACACCACCGCCGAGTCCCACCAGCGGGTGCTCGTCGTGGAGGTGATGGGCCGTCACGCCGGCTGGATCGCCCTGCACTCCGGCATGGCCGGTGGCGCGGCCGCCGTACTCATCCCCGAGCAGCCGTTCGACATCGACAAGGTCGCGCAGTACGTCGACTCCCGGTTCGCCGACGGCTTCGCGCCGATCATCGTGGTCTCCGAGGGCGCGGTCCCGGCCGAGGGCGGCGACATGACGCTGCAGACCGAGGAGAAGGACGCTTTCGGGCACGTCCGCCTCGGCGGGATCGGGGACCGGCTCGCCAAGGAGATCGAGAAGCGCACCGGCAAGGAAGCGCGGGCGGTCGTGCTGGGCCACGTCCAGCGCGGCGGCACCCCGACCGCCTACGACCGCTGGCTCGCCACCCGGTTCGGGCTGTCGGCGATCGCCGCGGTCAAGGAGCAGGACTACGGCAAGATGGTCGCGCTGCGCGGCACCGACATCATCCGGGTCCCTCTCGCCGAGGGCACCGGGCAGCTCAAGCTGGTCACCCCCGAGCTGTACGCCGAGGCCGAGGTCTTCTTCGGCTGACGCCAGGACCAGCCCCCGTCCCGCGCCGCGCACCGGCAAGGGACGGGGGCTTTCGCATGCCGTGGCGGCGTGTGATCGTGGAGGTTGCTCCATGGGAGGTGCTCGGCGTGAGCGTCGTAAAGGGTTCGCCACCGAACGACCGCGACACGACCGGCTCGTGGTCACGCTGACCGTGCTGGCCGTGCTGCTCGTGATCGGCCTGCCGGGGGTCCTGGCGCGGTGGGACTGGCCCACGACCGGGCTCGGCCCGGGTGAGGTCGCCGGACCCACCCAAGCCGCCCGACGGGTGCTCGCCGAGCTGCCCGGTGCCTACCAGGCCCACGGCCTGGTCGTGGTGCCCGCCGCGACCGATCCCTACACCACCCTGGCCGGCGTGACCCAGGAAGACCGGGTCACCGGTCAGGTGGTCGGCCTCGGCGTCCACGCGGTGACGCCGTACGTGCAGCCGGCTGCCGCCGACGCACCCGACTGGCTGACCGGCCTGGGGGCCGTCGACGCGGTCGTCAGCGACCTGGGCGAGCTCTCCTTCGCCTGCCTCCGACCGCCCGGGTCCGACCGGTGCGTGGGCAGCTTCGTCGTGGAGCACCGCGACCACCTGTTCGTCGTCGGCCGGCCGATCGGGGACCACTCGAGCACGGCGACCGCACGGTTCACCGGGCTCTCGGCGGACGGTCTGGTCACCGTGCTCGTCGGCTGGCTCCCGCCGGCGGCGACGAGCGTCACCGCCGAGGACTACGGCAGGGACGGGGGAGAGATCGCCGTGTCGACGGCGGAGATCACACCCGACGGGGGCGGGATCTGGTGGCTCGCCTCGTTCGGCGCGATCACGACCGTCGAGTTCCGCGACCGCACGGGGGCATCGGTGTCGCACCGGACGCTGGGCGGCTGAGAGGAGGTCGGTGTCGGCTCAGGCCAGGTCCACGGTCAGCGCCCGGTGGTCCGAGAGCGGCAGCAGCGGGGCGGAGCAGCCGGTCACCGTTCCGACGTCACCCCGAGCGAGCACGTGGTCGAGCTGCTCGCGCGGCTCGGGCGCGGGAAACGTCGCGCACCGCACCAGCGGCGTCAGCCCGGTGATCGACCGCGCCGTGGGCAGGGTCATGTTCAGGTCGCCGACCAGCAGCATCGGCTCGGTGCCGTCGAGCGAGCGCATCACCGTGCGCAGCTGGTGACGGCCCCACCAGCCGACGAAGGAGAGGTGGGTGTTCACCACGGTCAGCTCACCGCGAGGGGTCTCCACCCGTGCGGCCACGGCGACCCGCGGCTCGTCACGGACCAGCTCGGGACGACGGCTGCCCCGGAACCACATCGGCACCCTGGTCGGCGTACTCCCGAGCCGGACCACCTCCCACGACAGCACCGGGTGCCGGCTCAGCAGCGCGATGCCGTAGGCGGCCGAGTCCGGTTGCTCGTCGCCGGTGGCCGCCATCCAGGTCGCGCCCGGGCTGCCCGACAGCGCCGCGACGAACCGGTGCTCGACCGCGCCCATCGCCTCGGCGGCGACGGACGTCAGGTCGGCGTTCGCCGAACGCGGCTGGTTGCGGTCGACCTCCTGGAGGGCGAGGACGTCGGCGTCGAGGGTCTTCACCGCGGCTGCGAACCGGTCCACGTCGACGAGGTCGTCGGCGGGGGAGCGGCCGTGCAGGATGTTGAACGTCGCGACTCGCATGACGTCCTCGTGCCCCGGACACCGGCTCGTTAGTCCTCCGTGGTCTCGGGGTAGTGCTCACCCATGGTCCTCGAGGAGCAGGCGAACCTGCGCGAAGCACTCAAGCGCGTCGCAGTGGCGCTCAAGCAGAGCGGGATCCCGTTCGCGCTGATCGGCGGCTACGCCGTGTGGGCGCGCGGTGGACCCGAGCCCGACCACGACGTGGACTTCATGGTGGCCGACGAGGACGCCGCCCGGACCGCCGAGGCGCTGGCGGGCGAGGGGTTCCAGGTCGTCCAGCCCCCCGAGGACTGGTTGTTCAAGGTCTACACCGACGACGCGATGGTCGACATCATCCACCGCGACGCGGGGCACCCCCGCCACCCGCGCCGTGGTGGAGGACGCCGACGAGATCGAGGTGCTCTCGGTGCAGATGCCGGTGCTCTCCGGCACCGAGCTGCTGGTGCAGAAGCTGACCGCGATGGACGAGCACTCCTGCGACTTCACCCGGCAGCTGCCGGTCGCCCGTGCTCTCCGGGAGCAGGTCGACTGGCCGCGGGTGCGCAAGGAGACTGCGGACAACGACTTCGCGATGGCGTTCCTCTTCCTCCTCGAACGGTTGTCGGTCATCGAACCCCTCGGGTGATCTCGACCTCTCGCCTCACTGGTCCGGACGGGTGCCGAACGGCACTGTCGACCGCGCCGGCGAAGGCGCACGCTGAGAGGTGGAGAACGAAAGGAGGGGAGAGAGATGTCACAGGTCCAGATGAGGGAACACATCGCGGTGGAGCACCTTCCGCGGATGTTCCGGAACCGCACGGTCGACTACACGCTCATGCTGGTCGGCGCCCTGGCCGCTGCCTTCGGTGCATACACGTACTTCGCACCGGACAGCTGGGTGGTCGGCGGACTGAGCGAGGCCTGGTACCTGGGTAGCTTCATCGGCGCCGGCGTGCTGCTGGCGGCCGGACTCGGGCTGCTCGGTGCCAGCATCCGCGACCGCACCGGATACTGGACCACCTCCGCCATCACGAGCTTCGTGCTCGGCACGCTCGCCCTGGCCGGAGCGGTGGTTGCTGTGGTCCTCCTGGTCATCTGACCCGGCGGTGCAGCGGTTTCTCCAGTACGACGGGGCTTCCGGCCTCACGACCGGAAGCCCCGCCTGTGTCCACAGAGGCCTCCGGTAGGCCCACCCGGTTGTCGGCGCCGCGGCCTAGTGTGGCGGGCATGTCTTCAGTGGGTACGACGGGCGCACCGCAGCTGACCTCGCAGCGATCCGAGGTCGCCGGCCGGGTGATCGCCGCGATGGCCGGGCCTGACGCACGCCTCCGCGACGACCAGGCGACCGCGGTGGCCGCCCTCAGCGAGCCGGCCGCGCGGGTGCTGGTCGTCCAGGCCACCGGCTGGGGCAAGTCGGCGGTCTACTGGGCCGCCACGGCGATCCGGCGGTCGGAGGGCCACGGCCCCACGCTGGTGGTCTCCCCGCTGCTGTCGCTGATGCGCGACCAGGTGGCGGCCGCGGCCCGCGCCGGCCTGCGCGCGGCCACGCTCAACTCCGCCAACATCGACGAGTGGTCGGCGGTGGAGGCCGACCTCCGCGACGGCGGGCTCGACGTGCTGCTCGTCTCGCCCGAGCGGCTCGCGAACCCCGGCTTCGGACGCCGGGTCCTCGACGGCCTCGCCGGCAGCCTCGGCCTGCTGGTGATCGACGAGGCCCACGCCGTCTCCGACTGGGGCCACGACTTCCGGCCCGACTACCGCCGGGTCTCCGACGTGCTCCAGCGGCTCAACCCCGACACCCCGGTCCTCGCCACCACGGCGACCGCCAACGCCCGGGTCACCGACGACGTGGCGGCCCAGCTGGGGGAGTCGACGCTGGTGCTCCGGGGCGCCCTGGCGCGAGCCAGCCTCGAGCTCTCCGTCGTCGACCGGCTCACCCCACTGGAGCGCTACGCCTGGGTGGTCGACCACCTGCCGCGGCTGCCGGGCTCCGGCATCGTCTACACGCTGACCGTCGCCGACGCCGAGCGGCTCACCGCGGCGATCCGCGAGGTGCAAGGCGACGACGTGCCCGTGGCGGCCTACACCGGCCAGCTCGAGGCAGCGACCCGGCACGAGCTCGAGGACGCCCTGCGCGACAACCGGCTCAAGGCCCTGGTGGCGACGTCGGCGCTGGGCATGGGCTACGACAAGCCCGACCTCGGCTTCGTGGTGCACGTCGGGGCGCCGCCGTCGCCGGTGTCGTACTACCAGCAGGTCGGCCGCGCCGGCCGGGCGATCGTGCATGCGCACGCCGTGCTGCTGCCCTCGGAGGCCGACGCCGGGGTCTGGGACTACTTCGCCACCGCCACGATCCCGCGCCCCGAGCAGGTGGAGCGGGTGCTGGCCGTGCTGCCCGGCTCCGAGCCGGCCAGCGTCGCCGCGGTCGAGGCGCAGTCGGGCGTGCGTCGCGGGCGGGTGGAGCTGATGCTGAAGCAGCTCGCGGTCGACGGCGTGGTCGAGCGGGTCGAGGGCGGCTGGGTCGCGACCGGCGCACCGTGGAGCTACGACGCCGAGCACTACGACGGGATCGTCGCGGTGCGCCGCCGCGAGGCAGACATCATGCGTGCCTACACCCGCGGCGAACGCTGCCTGATGCAGCTGCTCCAGGAGTCCCTCGACGACCCGACGGCCGAGCCGTGCGGCCGGTGCTCGGTGTGTCGCGGCGGGCTGCCGGAGATGTTCGCCGGGCAGCCGTCGGTCGAGACGGTCGGCGCGGTCACCCGACTGCTCCGCGGTCAGGTGCACGTCGTGGAGCCCCGCAAGATGTGGCCCGGCGGGGCGTTCGGCTCGCGCGGGCGGATCCCGGCGGAGGAGGGGCATGCGCCCGGACGGGCCCTCGTCTACGCCGACGCGCCGGAGTGGCGCGAGGCCGTGGCCGAGATGTTCGCCCGGGACGCCCCGGCGGACGACGAGGTCAAGGCGGCCGCGGTCGCCCTCCTGTCTCAGTGGGCCCGGCAGTGGCCGGCCCGGCCGGAGGTCGTCGTCGATCTGGCCGCCGCCGGCTTCCCGGTCCTGACCCGTGACGTGGCCGACCACCTGGCCGCGGTGGGCCGCCTCGAGCGGGCCGGCCTCGACGTCGCGCCGGGCCTTTCGGCCGAGCGGGTCCGGGAGATGGGTTCCGCCGAGGAGGCGGCCATGTGGCGCGACCGGCTGGGCGTGGCCGACCCCGCGGCGGTCACCGGCAGAGCGGTGCTGCTCGTCGTCGATGCCACGTCCTCGTTGTGGCCGGTCACGGTCGCCTCCGCGCTGCTCCGGCGGGCCGGGGCGAGCGTCGTACTCCCGCTCGTGCTGCACCGCCGCCCCTGACCGCAGCGTGGGCAGGGGCGAGGACTGAGCCCGGGATGAGCGGGTAAGACGGTTGCCAACCAGCGGGTGGCCCCCGATGGTGGAGCCACGTGCGACAGGAGACCCGGTTGAGCATCGACGCAGGCACCGAGACACAACAACCCGAGCTGAAGCGGGCGCTGGGCCCCAGGTTGTTGCTGCTGTTCATCGTGGGCGACATCCTCGGCACGGGGGTGTACGCCCTGACCGGCGATGTCGCTGCCGAGGTCGGCGGGGCGGCCTGGGTGCCGTTCCTGGTTGCCTTCGCGGTGGCCACGCTCACCGCGTTCTCCTACCTCGAGCTGGTCACGAAGTACCCGCAGGCGGCGGGCGCCGCCCTGTACACGCACAAGGCGTTCGGCATCCACTTCGTGACGTTCCTGGTGGCGTTCGCGGTGATGAGCTCGGGGATCACGAGTGCCTCCACCGCGTCGAAGTTCTTCGCCGAGAACCTGGCCGTGGCGGTCGACCTCGAGGCCGGCACCTCCACGGTGATGCTGATCGCCCTCGCGTTCATGGTGCTGCTCGCGCTGGTGAACCTCCGGGGCGTCAGCGAGAGCGTCAAGGTCAATGTGGTGCTCACCGTTGTCGAGCTGACCGGCCTGCTGATCGTGATCCTGATCGGGTTCTACGCGATGACCCAGGGTGAGGTGGACTTCGGGCGGGTGGTCGTCTTCGACACCTCCGAGGACCGCAGCACGTTCGTGGCGATCACCGCGGCCACGTCGCTGGCGTTCTTCGCGATGGTCGGCTTCGAGGACTCGGTCAACATGGCCGAGGAGACCAAGGACCCGTCCCGGAGCTTCCCGCGCGTGATGCTCACCGGTCTGGGGATCACCGCCTTCATCTACGTGCTGGTGTCCGTCGCGGCCGTCGCGCTGGTGCCGGTGGGTGTCCTCGCCGACAGCGAGACGCCCCTGCTCGAGGTGGTCCGGGCGGGCGCGCCCGGGCTGCCGATGGACACGCTGTACCCGGTGATCTCGATGTTCGCCGTCGCCAACACGGCCCTGATCAACATGCTGATGGCGAGCCGGCTGATCTACGGCATGGCCCGCCAGGACGTGCTGCCCCGGTCCCTCTCGGCGGTGCTGCCGGGGCGTCGTACGCCGTGGGCAGCGATCGTGTTCGTCACCGTCGTCGCGCTGGCGCTGATCGTGGTGGTCACCGGGGTCCTGGAGGCCGACACGGTCGCGGCGCTCGGCGGCACGACGGCGCTGCTGCTGCTCGGGGTCTTCACGATCGTCAACGTCGCCTGCCTGGTCCTCCGGCGCACCCACCACGTCGACCACGACCACTTCCGCGCCCCGGTCGTGGTGCCGGTGGTCGGGGCCGTCTCCTGCGCGTTCCTGCTCGGACCGTGGACCGGGCGCGACCCGGTGCAGTACCAGATCGCGATGTGGCTGCTCGGGCTCGGCGTCGTGCTGTGGGTGCTGACCTGGCTGTGGAACCGCGGCGCCCGCGGCAAGCGCACCGGCTTCCGAGACGTCGACCACATCACCGGGTAGGGCCAGGCTCAGGACCGGTCCAGGCGGGGGAGCGGCGGCTGGCGGCGTATCGGACGAGTCGTAGGCTGGTGCGGTGACCGTGCCTGATCTGCAGACCCTCCGAGACCTCGGCGCCGCCCAGCAGCCGACCTGGCCCGACACCCAGGCCCTCGATGCCGCGGTGGCCAAGCTCCGCAGCGTCCCGCCGCTGGTGTTCGCCGGCGAGTGCGACGACCTGAAGAGCAAGCTCGCCGCGGTGACCCGTGGCGAGGCGTTCCTGCTCCAGGGCGGCGACTGCGCCGAGACCTTCGCCGGGGTGACCGCCGACAACGTGCGCAACAAGCTGCGGGTGCTGCTGCAGATGGCGGTCGTGCTCACCTACGCCGCCTCGGTGCCGGTGGTGAAGGTCGGCCGGCTGGCCGGCCAGTACGCCAAGCCGCGTTCGTCCGACACCGAGACCCGGGAGGGCGTGACGCTCCCGGCCTACCGCGGCGACGCCGTCAACGGCTTCGACTTCACCCCGGAGTCGCGAGTGCCCGACCCGCAGCGGCTGGTGGAGATGTACCACGCGTCGGCCTCCACGCTGAACCTCGTGCGCGCGTTCGTGACCGGTGGCTACGCCGACCTGCGGCAGGTGCACACCTGGAACACCGACTTCGTCCGCTCCTCGCCGGTGGGACGCCGCTACGAGCAGCTGGCCAGCGAGATCGACCGGGCCCTGACGTTCATGCAGGCGATCGGCGCCGACCCCGAGGAGTTCCACCGGGTCGACTTCCACTCCAGCCACGAGGCGCTGATCCTGGAGTACGAGCACGCGCTCACCCGGATCGACTCGCGCACCCAGAAGCCGTACGACGTCTCCGCGCACATGGTCTGGATCGGGGAGCGCACCCGCCAGCTCGACGGCGCCCACGTGGAGCTGCTGTCGCGGATCCAGAACCCGATCGGGGTCAAGCTCGGCCCGACGACCAGCCCCGACGACGCCCTCGCCCTCGCAGCCAGGCTGAACCCGGACAACGAGCCCGGCCGGCTGACCTTCATCACCCGGATGGGGGCCAAGAAGATCCGCGACGTGCTGCCCGAGCTGGTCGAGAAGGTCACCGCCGCAGGTGTCCAGGTGGCCTGGGTCTGCGACCCGATGCACGGCAACACCTGGGAGGCTTCGTCGGGCTACAAGACCCGTGCGTTCGAGGACGTGATCAACGAGGCGCAGGGGTTCTTCGACGTGCACCGCTCCCTGGGCACCTGGCCCGGCGGCATGCACATCGAGCTGACCGGCGACGACGTCACCGAGTGTGTGGGCGGCGGCGAGGCGCTCGCCGAGATGGATCTCTCGCACCGCTACGAGTCGGTCTGCGACCCGCGGCTCAACCGGGTCCAGTCGCTCGAGCTGGCGTTCCTCGTCGCCGAGATGCTCCGCAACCGCACCGTTGCAGAGGCCTGAGGTGTCCGAGCAGCTGATCGACCTGCGCAGCGACACCGTCACCCGGCCGACCCCGGGCATGCGCGCGGCCATGGCCGCCGCCGAGGTCGGTGACGACGTGTACGCCGAGGACCCCACCGTGCTCGCGCTCGAGGAGCGGGTGGCCGGGCTGTTCGGCAAGGAGGCGGCGCTGTTCACCCCCACGGGGTCGATGGCCAACGTGCTCGCCGTGCGTTCCCTGGTCGGTGTGGGGGAGGAGGTGCTGTGCGAGTCCTCGGCGCACATCGCCCGGGCCGAGCTCGGCGCGCACGCCGCCTTCACCGGGCTGACCATGCGCACCTGGACCGGCGAGCGGGGCGGGCTCGACCTCGACGCGGTCCGGTCGCTGTTCGCCCCCGACCTGGGCCCGTTCTTCGTGCCCACCAAGGCGATCTCGATCGAGAACACCCACAACTTCGGTGGCGGGTCGGTCCTCCCGGTCGACGACATGCAGGCGCTCCGGGTCTTCGCCGACTCCGTCGGGGTCGGGCTCCATCTCGACGGTGCCCGGATCTGGAACGCCCACGTCGCCTCCGGCGTCCCGCTCGCGGAGTACGGCGGCCTGGTCGACGTGCTCGCGGTCTGCCTGAGCAAGGGACTCGGCGCGCCGGTCGGCTCGCTGGTCGTCGGGACCGCGGACGCGATCGCCGAGGCCCGGGTCTGGCGCAAGCGGATGGGCGGGGGCATGCGCCAGGTCGGCATCCTCGCCGCCGGCGGGCTGCACGCCCTCGACCACCACATCGAGCGGCTCGCCGAGGACCACGACAACGCGCGCACCATCGCGGAGGCGTGCGGCGTCGACCCTGCGACCGTGGAGACCAACATCGTGGTGGTCGACGTACCCGACGCCGCGCCGGTGGTGCAGGCGGCCCGGGAGGCCGGTGTGCTGGTGAGCGCGGTCGGCCCGCGCACGGTGCGCGCGGTCACCCACCTCGACGTCTCCGCGGCCCAGGCCAAGGAGGCCGCGGCGGTGCTCGGGTCGGTGCTGGACCGCTGACCGGCGTTTCCTCGCGCGAGGGGCGGGGTACCGCCCGAGCATGACCGACCAGAGCCTTCTCGCGATCTACCTCAACGACCACCTGGGTGCCGCGACCGCCGGCGTGGAGCTGATCCGGCGCGCGGCCGGCAACCACGAGGGCGAGCGCGGCGCGGAGCTCTCCCGGCTCGCCGACGAGATCGCCGAGGACCGGGAGGCGCTCAAGCAGCTGATGGGCAGGCTCGACGTCACCGAGAGCGTCGTGAAGGAGGCCGGTGGCTGGCTCGCGGAGAAGGCGGGCCGCCTCAAGCCCAACGGGCACCTGCTCACCCGGTCGCCGCTGTCGGACGTCCTCGAGGTCGAGATGATGCGCACCGGCACCGCCGCGAGGATCTGCCTGTTCCAGGTGCTGCTCACCGTCGCCGCCGACGACGACCGGATCAGCCGCGAGGCGATCGAGCACCTCATCGACCGGGCGCAGGACCAGGAGCACCGGCTCTACAAGATCCACATCCAGCTGGCCCAGGAGAACCTCGCCGGCTGAATCCGACCGGCGCGCCGACCGCCCCGGAGGGCTCAGCCGCGGCTGAGCTCCCCGGCGTCGACCCGGCCCACGGCGGGCGGCAGCTGCCGCATCGCCTGCGCCAGAGCGCGCAGGTCGTTGCCGAGGACCGCCTGCGGCCCGTCGCACAGCGCGTGCTCGGGGTCGGGGTGCACGTCCACGATCACGCCGTCGGCACCCACGGCCACCGCCGCCCGAGACAGCGGGACGACCAGGTCCCGACGGCCGCCGGCGTGCGACGGGTCGACGATGATCGGCAGGTGGCTGGTGGCCTGGACGACCGGGACCGCGGAGATGTCCAGGGTGTTGCGGGTGGCCTTCTCGAAGGTGCGGATCCCACGCTCGCACAGCACGATGTCGAGGTTGCCGCGCTGGGCGATGTACTCCGCGGCCATCAGCCACTCCTCGATGGTCGCGGTCATCCCACGCTTGAGGAGGACCGGCTTCCCGGCCTCGCCGACGGCCTGGAGCAGGCCGAAGTTGGCCATGTTGCGCGTGCCGACCTGCAGCATGTCCGCGTGCTCGGCGACGACGTCCACGTCCCGCGCGTCGACGACCTCGGTCACCACCGGCATGCCGGTGCGGTCGCGGACGTCGGCGAGGATCTTGAGCCCCTCGATGCCGAGTCCCTGGAAGGCGTAGGGCGAGGTCCGGGGCTTGAAGGCGCCGCCGCGCAGGAGCGTCGCCCCGGCGGCCTGGGCCATCTCCGCCGCCGCCAGGGTCTGCTGCGGCGTCTCCACCGCGCACGGACCGGCGATGAACGTGAAGCTGTCGGGGCCGATCGGCACCAGCTTGTCGCGGCCGACCCAGACGGTGGAACGGTCGGCGTGGTGCTGGCGGCTCACCAGCTTGTAGGGGTCGGAGATCCGGTGCACGTCGGCCACACCGGGCAGGCTGCGCAGGTTGAGCCCGTGGAAGGACTCGATGTCGCCGACGAGGCCGATGATCGTGCGGACCACGCCCCTGCTGACGAACGCCTCCCCGCCGACGCTCTCGACCCTCTCCACGACGTGCGCGATGTCCGCGTCGGTTGCCTCCGGTGCCATCACGACGACCATGGCGATCCCTCTTCTTCCTGTGTCGGTGCCCGCGACCACACTCCGGGGCTCGACATGCAAAACGCCCCGCGGATGGCCGGGGGCGTCTGGATGTCGGTGTGCGGGCGGGACCTAGCGGACCGCCTGCTCGGATGCCCCGGGCAGGTAGCCAAAGAGATAGGTCCAGTTCTGCTGCACGAGACCACCATAACCAGCGCGTCCACATGACGGAGCGGCGTCCCGGTCCGTGGGACGCCCGCCCGCTGCCGACGCTAGACCGGCGGGGTGGTCGGACCGGCCGCGGTGCTGCCCGACACCGCGTAGCGAAGCCGGATCCGTCCACCGTCCAGCGTCTCGGACGAGATCAGCTCGAGCATCGTCGGCCACTCGTCGGCGGCCAGCGGTGCGGCGTCGAACAGCGCGGGCGTGCCCCGCCCGCCGATCGCCACCGGGAGCAGCTCGAGGTCGATCTCGTCGACCAGACCCTGCCGCAGCAGTGCTCCGCCGAGCCGGCCGCCGCCGGTGCACACGACGGTGTGCACGCCGAGCCGGTCGGCGAGCAGGCCGAGTGCCTCGGGGAGCGCGACGTGGCTCTCCCCGACGACGAGATAGGGGATGCCGCGGGTGCGCAGCAGGGCAAGGTGCTCCGCCGGCGCCGCATGCGAGGTCAGCACCAGTGCGTGCCACCCGGCCCAGGACTCCTCCGGCCACTCGGTGAACTGCAGGTCCACCTGACCGCGTCCGTCCACCACCGCGAACCAGCGCCGGCCAGGAGCCTCGAGCGTGGCGGGAGGCAGGAAGTGCTCACCTTCCCGCGCCGGCGCGGTCTCGGCGCCGAACAGCGTCGGTTGCTCGGGGCACAGGAACGAGCCGCTTCCCTCGAGCAGCACCTGCGGGTCGTGGGTCTCCCGCGCCCACAGGTACGGGTCACCGACGCCCTCGATCACCGGGGTCCAGCGGTCGTCGCCGACCATCAGGGTGCCAGCGTCAGCCTGCCGTCGACGGAGACCAGGTTGAAGGTGACCACACGCGGCCGCTCCATGACCTCATCGTGGCACCGGCGCGGCGCGTACGCAGGGGATCGGCTACACCGCGATGTGCGGCACCTCGGCCTCGATCTTGCGCCGCGGCACGAGCTCGACCACCAGCATCGCGGTGAGCACCAGCGCGCCGCCGAGGAGCATCCGCGCGGTCACCGACTCACCACCCAGGAGCACCGCGAAGAACGCCGCGAACACCGGCTCCATGCTCATGATGATCGCGGCCCGGGTGGGGGGCAGGTGCGCCTGCGCCCAGGTCTGGCCGGCCAGCGCCAGCGCCCCGGCGAACACGGCCATGTAGACCACCGCGAGCCAGTCCCCGGTCGTCGCCGGCAGCACCACCCCGTCGGGCACCGTGGCGACGAAGCAGACGACGGTGATCACCACCAGCTGCACGATGGTCATCCCCATCGCGTCCCGGGCGCCGGCCCAGGCGCCGAGCCCGACGATGTGCAGGGCGTACAGGACGGCGGCCACGAGCGTGATCGCCTCGCCGTAGCCGACGCTGAAGCCGTTGAGGGTCAGCACGGCCAGCCCCACCGTGGCCAGCCCGACCGCACCCCAGGTCATCGCGGTGATCCGGGTGCGCAGGATCAGGGCGGCGAGCAGCGGCGTGCACACGACGTACATCCCGGTGATGAACCCGGACACGCTCGCCGGGGTGTGCGCCAGTCCCGCGGTCTGCAGGATCTGCGCGACGCCGTACAGCAGGCCGAGCACCACCGCGTTCTTCCGCGCCGAGGCGGAGAGCCGGCCGAGGGCGCGCGGGGCCATCAGGAACAGTGCCACCGACGCGATCGCGAACCGCACGGCGAGGAAGTCCAGCACCGGCACCCGGTCGAGCAGGTCCTTGATCAGGTAGAAGGTGGAACCCCAGGTGGCGGTCATCGCCAAGATGGCGAAGGTCGCGAGGAGGCTCCGGTTGCGCTCGCTGGTCACCCGCGGCTCGGCTCGCCCGCGCCGGGTACGGCGGCCGCGCGGATCTTCTTCAGCAGCGGCAGGTCGGGATCGTCGAGGTCGCGCGAGCCCGGTGTCTCGAGCACGAACGGGACGCCGGCGGTCTCGGGGTGGGCGAACAGCTCCTCGAAGGCACCGATCCCGATGTGACCCTGGCCGATCTTCTGGTGCCGGTCCTTGAAGGCGCCGCGGACGTCCATGGAGTCGTTGGCGTGGATCAGCCGGAGCCGGCCGGGGCCGCCGATCTCGACGATCCGGTCCACGGTGCGGGTGGCGCCACCGGCCTCGTCGAGCGGCTCGCCGGCGGCGAACACGTGACAGGTGTCCAGGCAGATCCCGGCCTTGGGGTGCAGGTCGACGGCCTCGAGGTAGGCGGTGAGGTCCTCGACGCCGGCGCACAGCGACTGCCCCTGCCCGGCGGTGGGCTCGAGCAGCAGCCACGGCCCGTCCTCCGGGTCGGTGCCGAGGCTGTCCAGGATCGGCAGCAGTCCCTCGCGGACCTGGCGCATCGCGCTCGCGGTGCCGCCCTCGGCGACACAGGAGCCGGTGTGCACGACGACGCCCTCGGCCCCGATCTCCGCGGCGCGCTTGAGGTTGTGGGCCACCGACAGCACGGAGCTCTCGTAGGTGGCCGCGGTCGGGCTGCCGAGGTTCACCAGGTAGGGGGAGTGGATGAACACCCGCATCCCGGCCTCGGCGCACGCCTCGCGGAACGCGGCATCGACACGTGGGTCACCGGCCGACCGGGCCCAGCCTCGGGGGTTGCCGACGAAGACCTGCAGCGTCTCGGCACCGATCCGCCGGGCCTCGGTGAAGGCGCCGGCGACCAGGCCCTTGCCCACCTTCAGGTGGGTGCCCACCGGGTTCCTCAGGGCAGGGCTGTCGTAGGTCCGTGCGGTGGGCATGACAGAAGCCTAAGCGGGCAGGAGGGTCAGACCAGGAAGAGGGTCACCGTGCTGCCCTGGGGGGCCATCGTGCCCTGGCCGGGGTCGGAACCGACCACGAACTCCAGGCCCACGTAGACGTCGCTGTGCTCGGTGCGGACCTCGAACCCGGCGTCCTCGAGCCGCTTGGTCGCCTCGGCGATCCCGACCCCGTTGACGCGCGGCACCTCGACCATGACCGGGCCCTTGGACACGACCAGCTCGACGGTGTCGCCACGGAACAGCGTGCCTGAGCTCGGGGTCTGCGAGATCACGTCGCCCTCGGGCACCTCGTCGCTGTTCTCACGGGTGATCGCCACCTCGAAGCCGCGGTCGGTCAGCTCCTGCTCGGCCTTCTCCGCGGACTTCCCGGTGAAGTCGGGCACCTTGATCGGGCGCGGGCCCTTGCTGACCACGAGGTCGACGACGGCGTCGCGCTTGACCTCGGTGCCGTTGGCGGGGTCCGAACGCAGCACCACGCCCTTGGCGACCTCCTCGTGGAAGCGGCGGGTCACGTCGCCGACGGCCAGGTTCGACTTCGCCAGCGCCGCCTCGGCCTCCTCGAGCGTCATCCCGCGCAGCACCGGGACCTCGTAGCGCTCGGGGCCACGGGAGACGGTCGCGACGACGGTGCCGTCCTTGAGGATGTTCGTCCCGGGCCGGGGGTCGGTGCTGATCACAGACCCGGCGGCGACGGTCTCGGAGTAGGCGCGTTCGCTGACGCGGAAGGTCAGCCCTGCGGCCTCGACCTTCTTCTCCGCCTCGGCGACGGTGAGGTTGATGACGCCCGGGGTGGTCGTGTAGCGACCCATCCCGAAGTACCAGCCGGCGACGCCGGCCACGGTCGCGAGCAGCAGGACGAGGGCGAGCAGCAGCGGTCCTCGGCGGCGCTGACGAGGAGCGGGCCGCTCGGCCGGAGCCGACGTCGGGCGGCGAGCAGGGAGCACGCCGCCGGGCGGGGCACCGAAGATGGTCGTGCCCTCGTGGTCGCCGGGGTCGTCGTGGCGGGCGGACACCACGGTCTCGGCCTGGGAGGTCGGCACGATGACGGGGGCGTCCTCGCGGACGTAGTCGATGCTGTCGGTGTCGCGCGCCTGGCGCGTGGGGGACAGGTCGGCGGTGAGCTCGGGGTCGTCGACGACGCCCTGCTCGAGGGCGCCGCGGACCCGGCGTACCTGCTGCAGCAGCACGCGTGCGTCCGCCGGCCGGAGCTCCCGGTCGCGGGCCGTGGCCCGGGCGACCAGGGCGTCGACGTACGCCGGGATGCCGGGCACGAGCAGGCTGGGGGCGGGGACGTCCTCGTGCACGTGCTTGTAGGCCACCTGGATCGGCGACTCGCCCTCGTGCGGCTTCCGGCCGGTGAGCAGCTCGTAGATGATCACGCCCGCTGCGTAGACGTCGGAGCGGGCGTCGGCCCGGCCGTCGACCACGAGCTCGGGGGAGAGGTAGGAGACGGTGCCGATCAGGACCCCGCCGGTCGCGGTGTGCTGGGTATCCGCGCTGACCGCCCGGGCCAGCCCGAAGTCGGCGACCTTGGTCCGCCCGTCGTCGGCGAGCAGGACGTTCTCGGGCTTCACGTCGCGGTGGATCATCCCGGCCTGGTGCGCGGCGGCGAGCGCGGAGAGCACCGGCTCGATGAGCGCCAGCGCCTTCCGCGGCGCCAGCGGCGCCTCCTTGCGGATCAGGTCACGCAGGGTGTGCCCGGGGATGTACTCCATGGCCAGGAACAACGTGCCGTGGTCGTCACCCTGGTCGAAGACCGAGACCACGTTGGGGTGCGACAGCCGGGCAGCGTGCCGCGCCTCGCGGACGAACCGCGCCGCGAACTCCTGGTCGTCGCCGAGGCCGGTGTGCATGATCTTCAGCGCGCAGACGCGGTCGAGGCGAAGGTCGGTCGCCTCGTAGACGGTCGCCATCCCGCCGCGGGCGATGCGGGGGCCCACGCGGTACCGACCGTCGAGCACACGCCCGATCATCGGGTCGGGCCCGTTCTTGTCCACACGCGTCCTTCCGGCGTCGGCCGGCGGGGGAAGGAGCCGGCTCACCGGCCGATTTTACGGAGTGGGCAAGGCGTTGGGGACCACCCGTCGCGCCCGGGCGTGGCGGAGCCGCTGCTCCGGGCGGGGTCAGCCGGGGTGGTCGCCGGCCGCGATGCGCGTGCGCAGCGCCAGCACGTTGGCCACGTAGCGCCGCGTGTCGTCGTACATCCCATGCCTGCGCACGCCGGCCAGCCCCTGGTAGTAGCCGGCCACCGCCTGCCGGGTGGACGCCTGGTCGAGGAGCACCGCGAGCAGCGCGACCCCGGCGGAGGCGTTGTCGTGGAGGTCGCGCAGGTCGAGCGACCGCCCGACCACCCCCTCCATCCAGCGGCCGGTGGAGGGCATCACCTGCATCGCCCCGATCGCGCCGGCCCCGGAGACCGGGTGCATCTGCCAGCCGGCCTCCTGCCAGGAGACCGCGAGCGCGAGCGCAGGGTCGACACCGTGCCGCCGCGCGGTCGCCGCGACCACCCGCCGGACGGTGGCCCGGCTCGGTCCCACCTCGCTGCGCCGGTCGGCGTTCCCGGCACGGGCCGGGGTACGGCGCTCACCGGCCTGTGGCACGACGGGGATCTCGATCCGTTCACCGGCCCGCAGCACGGCGCCGTTGCGCTCGACGATCTCGTCGGTCCACGCATGGAACCGGACTGCGAGGCCGCTCGGCGTGTCCCCGGGGCGAACGGTGTAGCCGACGATGCGCCGCCGGTCCGGCCCGTGCCCGCTCGAGCCCTCCTCGCGGGCGCCCAGCACACTGCCGGACCGTCCCGTCGGGCGACCGTGGGCAGCCGGGATGGTCAGCGTCTCGCCGGCGACGATCCGGTCCCCGGTCCCGTCGAGGTCGTTGCGCTCGACGAGACGCTCGACGCTGGTGTCGTGGCGCTGGGCGATCTCGGAGAGCGTGTCGCCCGGGCGGACCACGTAGTCGAGGGCGAGAGGCAGCCCGGCGAGCATCATCCCGCCCCCGGCGAGCGACGCGGTGAGCCGTTCCAGCATGCAGGTCCCTTCGTCGTGCCGGTCGTGCGCCCGGAGCCCCGGACGCGCGAGTCCGCCTACCCGCTGTGACGGAAGTGAAACGTGTGACTGCCCGGTTGGAGCTGCGCGGGCCCTGGGTGGCAGAGTTGGTCCGGTGAACGACGCACCTGACCCGACCGACACCGACCTCGAGGAGCTCGTGGGGGAGTGGCTCGACTGGAGCCAGGCCAGTGACCTGCTCGGTGTCAGCGTGAGCAAGGTCCGCCAGCTCATCCGGGAGCACCAGCTCGCGGCCGTCGTACCCTCGCCCGGCGCGGGGCAGAAGGTCCCGGCCGCGCTGATCGCCGACGGCGAGATCGTCAAGGGTGTCCCCGGGCTGCTGACGGTGCTCCACGACGGGGGCTTCGACGACCGCGAGGCGCTGACCTGGCTGTTCACCCCCGACGAGACCCTGCCCGGTCGTCCGATCGACGCGCTGCGCGAGAACCGCGGTGCGGAGGTCAAGCGCCGCGCCCAGGCGATGGCCTTCTGAGTGCCGCACGGGCCGGAGGACCCCGGCCCGTTATGGGGCTTTGGACCCCTGCCGCGACGCGCGCGGGCTGGTTAGAGTCGGGACGTGCAGGACCGGCGGTCGAGCTCGGTCGTCGGTGACCCGTCCCGAGGAGGATCTCAGCGATGAGCGGACTCGCAGCACTACTGGCCGGCCACACCCAGCCCGACGTCTACCTGTGGCACAACGCAGCCAACGTGGCCGACGTCGAGCATGCGGTGGACAAGGCCGGCTGGCACTTCGTCTACCTCGACGGCTGGATGGTCGAGGACAAGGGCGCCTTCCTCAAGGCGCTGGGTGCTGCACTGGAGATCCCCGACTTCGACGGGGAGAGCTTCGACGGGCTGTCGGAGAAGCTGCACGACGTCGACGCCCACGGCCAGCGCGGGATCGTCTTCCTCTGGGACGGCTGGAGCCCACTGGCCCGCGCCGACGAGGAGTCCTTCCACCGGGCGGTGAGCGTCCTGAGCGGCCGGGCCCACGAGGAAGGGTGCGACAAGTGCGCGGTGCTGCTGCGGGGCGAGGGCCCCGAGGTCGAGATCAAGGAGCTGCCTGACGGGCCCCACTGAGGGCCCGTCAGCCGTCTTCAGACCGTCCGCTGGGTCGCCGCCGTGGCGAGCTCGCGCAGCACCGTGCGCGCCTCGTCGGCGACCGGCGCGGCCTCCAGGGCCGCGAGGCACCGCGAGGTCAGCTCGTCGATCATCGACTCGACCCGGGCGTGCGCCCCGGACCGCTCGATGATCTGCCGCAGCACGTCCACCTCGCCGGCGTCGAGCGCTGTGCCCAGCCCCTCGTCGAGCCGGCGCCGCTCCTCGTCCGATGCGTGCTCCAGGGCCAGCGCGACCAGCACGGTGCGCTTGCCCTCGACCAGGTCGTCGCCGGCCGGCTTGCCGGTGACCGCGGGGTCGCCGAACACCCCGAGCAGGTCGTCACGGAGCTGGAACGCCTCGCCGAGCGGGAGCCCGAAGCCGCTGAGCGCCTCGAAGAGCTCGGGCGTCGCGCCGGCGAGCGCGGCGCCGATGTGCAGCGGTCGCTCGACGGAGTACTTCGCGGACTTGTAGCGCAGCACGGTCATCGCCGCCTGGACGTCCGAGGCCCGGCGGGCCTGCACCGAGACGTCGAGGAACTGACCGGCGATCACCTCGCTGCGGGTGGTGTCGAAGAAGCCCAGGGCGTCGAGCACCCGGGCCTCGTCGAAGCCGCACGTGCGCAGCAGCTCGTCGGCCCACGACAGGAGCAGGTCGCCCAGCAGGATCGCGGCGGCGGCTCCGTACTGCACCGGGTCACCGCCCCAGCCCGCCTCGCGGTGCTGCTGCTCGAAGGCCCGGTGCGTGGCCGGGCGTCCGCGGCGCACGTCGGAGGCGTCCATGTAGTCGTCGTGCACCAGCGCGCTGGCGTGCAGCAGCTCCAGGGCGGCGGCTGCCCGGACCAGGTGCTCGTCGTACCCGTCGGCGACGCCGGGCACGGCACGGAAGCCCCAGTAGCAGAACAGCGCACGGAACCGCTTCCCGCCGGAGACGGCGTCCCGGGCGGCGGCGACGAGCCGGTCCGCATCGGGGCCGAGGGCGGTGAGCCGGGTGGCCTGGAGGTCGACGAAGTCGTCGAGGGTCTGCTGGACGGCTGAGCGGAACGGGCCCGCGTCCCACGGGGCTGCTGTGTGCGGCGAGGTCACGGCCGCGAGCCTACTTTGGACAGCCCCGGGGCCCGGCCCCGCACCCACCTATCCTTGGACCCATGGCACTCGGACTTCCCTCGCGCATGCCCGGTGCGGCCACCGTCCGGGACCTCATCGACGCGGGCGAGAAGTCGTTCTCCTTCGAGTTCTTCCCACCCAAGGACGAGGCCGGGGAGATCCAGCTCTGGCGCGCGCTGCGCGAGCTCGAGGCGCTGCACCCGACCTTCGTGTCGGTCACCTACGGCGCCGGCGGGTCCACCCGGGACCGCACCGTCCGGGTGACCCGGCAGATCGCCGCCGACACGTCGATGACCCCGATGGCGCACCTGACCTGTGTCGGCCACTCCACCGACACCCTGCGGTCGGTGGTCGGCTCGTACGCCGACGCCGGGATCCGCAACATCCTGGCCCTGCGCGGCGACCCGAGCGAGGGACCCACCGCGCCGTACGTCCCGCACCCCGAGGGTCCCGTGCACGCCGTCGAGCTCGTCGAGCTGGTGAAGTCGCTCGGTGACTTCTGCGTCGGGGTGGCCGCGTTCCCCGAGGGGCACCCGTCGGCGGAGTCGCTCGACGCGGACGCCCGGGTGCTGGCGGCCAAGGCCAGGGCGGGCGCGGAGTTCGCGATCACGCAGCTGTTCTTCCGGGCCGAGGACTACTTCCGGCTCGTCGACCGGGTCTCCGCGCTCGGCGTGGACATCCCGATCATCCCGGGGATCATGCCGATCACGAACCTCGCCCAGATCCGGCGGATGACCGAGCTGTCCGGGGCTGCGCTGCCCGAGGAGGTCGTCGCGCGGGTCTCCCGCCACGGCGAGGACACCGCCGCCGTCCGGGCCGAGGGGATCACGATCGCCACCGAGCTGTGCGACACCCTGCTCGACGGGGGTGCGCCCGGCCTGCACTTCTACACCCTCAACCGGTCCAAGGCCACCGCGGAGATCTACGCCAACCTGCGGTCCGCGGTCGCCTGACGTCAGGCCTTGCCGACCACCTGCGCGACCAGGGCGGCGCTGAGCCCGACGAACGGCACCCCGGCGCCCGGGGTGGCGTGGGCCCCGGCGCAGAGCACGTTCGGCCACGGGGTCGAGGTCCCCGCCCGGCGGGTGACGGTGGCGCGACCCTGCCAGAGCACCCCGTACGGCGAGCCGCCCCACTCCTCGACCAGGTCGCGGGGGGACCGGTCGACGCGGACCTCGACCTGCTCCCGCACGTCGATCCCGCGCCGGGCCAGCGCGGTGACGATGTCCTCGGCCAGCTTCCCGCGGCCCAGCAGCGTCCACGCGGCGCCACCCTCGGGCGCCTGCCCGCCGGTGCGTACGACGATCAGCGGGTCGCCGTGCAGCACGACCTCGTGCGGCAGCTCGGGAACCTCGCCCTGCAACCCGAGGTGGCAGACGACGGGCGGGATCGCCGGCATCGTCCGCCGGACCATCGCGTCCAGGGAGGGCAGCCGTCGCGGGTCGACCGCGCACACCACGAGGTCGGCGTCCAGGACACCGTCGTCGGTGGCCACCCCGACGGCGAGACCGTCGCGGAGCACGACATCGGCGGCCGTCGTACCCAGCCGGACGTCGACCCGGCGCTCGGCCAGCCGCTTGGTCAGCGCCTCCGCGAAGGCACCCATCCCGCCGGGCACCGTCCAGACACCGAAGTTCTGCTCGACGTAGGCCATCATCCCCATCCACGCCGGCACGTTGCGCGGGTCGTGGCCGTCCATCACCGCCGCGTGCCAGGCCAGGGCGCGCAGCCGCTCGTCCTTGAACGCCTTCGTCACGGCCTTGTGCAGGGTCAACCGCGACTCCAGCACCTCCCGGGCCGGCAGCCCGGAGTGCTCGGGCGACCACGGCCGTTCCAGGTAGTCGCGGCGGAGCACGTTCCAGGTGTCGGCGAAGCCGTGCGTGTAGTCCAGCCAGCGGTCACCCAGGCCGCCGCCCAGTGCCGCCTCGATCGCCTCGTGCTGCACCGAACGGCTGCCGGCGGGCAGGGGCAGCACCGAGCCGTCGGCGAACCGGTGCTCGCGCACCGGGTCCAGCGGGACCAGCTCGAGCTCGCGTTCCAGCGGCCGGCCGGACTTGCGGAACAGGTCGCGCAGCACGGCGGGGAGCGTGGTCGAGACCGGGCCGGAGTCCCAGCGGTAGCCGTCCTGCTCGACGTAGCCGAGCGCGCCGCCGAGACGGTCGCGGCGTTCGACCAGGGTCACCGTGTGCCCGAGCTTGGCCAGCCGCGCCGCGGTCGCCGAGCCACCGAGGCCCCCGCCGACCACCACGACCTTCGCCATGGAGCAAGAGCCTACTGACCCGGACGACGTGGGAGCCGGCGTGGCTAGGCTGGCGTCGTGGCATCCGCGGACACCGCCTCACGACCCCGGCAGCGACGACGTCGAGGGCCCGGCTGGGTGCCGAACCAGCACGGTGCCTGGGCGATGCTGGTCAGCCCCTTCCTCGTCGGGGTCCTCGCCGCCTCGCCACGCTGGGTCCACCTGCCGCTGCTCGCGCTGTGGCTGGTCGGCTACTTCGCCTTCTTCGCCGCCGGGCTGTGGCTGAAGTCGGGCCGGCGGGCCCGGTTCTGGCCGCCGCTGCGCGCCTACGGCCTCGCCACGCTGCCCCTCGCCGCGGTGGTGCTCGCGCTGCGCCCCGACCTGTTCGGCTGGGCGCCGCTGTTCGCGCCGCTGCTGCTGGTCGGCCTCTGGCTGGCCGCGCGCCGGCAGGACCGCTCCCTGGCCAGTGGTCTCAGCACGATCGTCGCGGCCTGCCTGATGACGCCGGTGGTCTTCGACGCCGGGGACGGTGAGGACTGGACCCGGATCTGGACGCTGACCGCGGTGCTGGCGGTGTACTTCGTGGGCACCCTGCTCTACGTCAAGACGATGATCCGCGAGCGCGACAGCCGGGTGCACTACCTGGCCTCGGTCGGCTACCACGTCGCCGGCGCGGTGGCGATGGCGTGGGTGTCGTGGCCGCTGACGGTGCTGTTCGCGCTTCTCGCGGTCCGGGCGGCGCTGCTACCGGGACGCGGGCTGACCCCCAAGCAGGTCGGGATCGGCGAGATCGTCGCGAACGTCGCGGTCGTGGTGGTGGCCCTGCTCACCGTCTGACCCGACGGCTACGCCACCTGCGCCAGCCGCGTCGGACCCGCCTCATCAGGACGACCAGTGCGACCAGACCCAGCACGAGCAGGGTTGCGGAGACCCCGAGAGCCCACCACGGATGCTGCAGAGCGAGGATCACCACTCCGGCAACCGCCGCGTCCTCGCCCACGCTGACGACGACGTTCGATGCCGGCTCGGGCGAGGTGTTGACCGCCGCCCTGAGACCGGTCTTCACGGTGTGTGACGCCAGCGCGGTGCCGCCGCCCACGGCGGCGTAGACCGCCTGCTCGAGCGTGGTCGCGTCCCCGGAGACCAGGAGGGCGATCGCCACGCCGGCCGTGGGCCGGATCGCTGTGGAGACCACGTCCCAGGCGGAGTCGAGGTAGGGGATCTTGTCCGCGACGAACTCCAGCGCGTAGAGGACGGCGGCAACGAGGAGCACGTCGGTGCGCATCAGTGCATCGGGTACGTCGCCCATGCCGGTGTATCGGCCGAGGAGTCCGAGCATCAAGACGACCAGGTAGGCGTTCACGCCGCTGGCCCAGCCGGACGAGAACACCAGCGGGATCAGCTCCACGCGGCAAGCCTAGGACAGCCGGGCGGATCAGGCAGTGCGCAGAGCGGACCTGGGGACCGGGTCAGCGTTCGGCCTGCACCACGCCGGCCAGGGACTCCGGGTCGCGGCCGACGACGGTGCTCCCGTCGTCGGCGGTGAGGATCGGCCGCTGGATCAGGATCGGGTGCTCGGTCATCGCCGCGATCCAGCGGTCGCGGTGGGCGGCGTCGCGGGGAAGGTCGGCGAGCCCGATCTCCCCGGCGACCTTCTCCTTGGTCCGGGCCAGGTCCCACGGCTCGAGGCCGAGCCGGTCGAGCACGGCCGCGAGCTCCTCGGCGGTCGGCGGGTCGTCGAGGTAGCGGCGCACGGTGTAGTCGATGCCGGCCTCGTCGAGGTAGGACGTCGCCGCGCGGCACTTCGAGCAGGCGGGGTTGACCCAGATCTCCACCTCAGTCGACCTCCAGCGGGGTCGCCCCCGTCAGGCGCACGAGCTCGTGGTACGACGTGCTGAACACCGCCGAGGGATGGCCGGCGGCGGCCCACACCTCGTCGTACCGGCGCAGCCACGGGTCGATGTAGGTGGGCACCGGCGCCGGGTGCGCGATCGGGGAGACCCCGCCGATCACCTGGCCGGTGTGCTCGCGGACGAACTCCGGCTTGGCCCGGCCGAGCCGGGTCACTCCGAGCTCGGCGGCGACCTTGGCGGTGTCGACGCGGTGGGCGCCGGAGGTGAGGATCAGGACGGGGGACCCGTCGGCGTCGAAGAGCAGGCTGTTGGCGATCGCGCCGACCTCGCAGCCGAGTGCCTCGGCGGCGAGCGCGGCGGTGTGCACGGAGTCGGGGAGTACGACGACCCGGCCGGTCCCGCCACGGACGGCCAGCTCGTCGCGGAACCGGCTGATCGAAGGATGCTCGGTGGTCTCTGGGCTCATGCGCGCCGACTCTAGTGAACGCCGGCGACACTCCGCTCAGACCCGATCTCGCAGTTAGCCGCTGGGGCCTTGGCGCCAGGCGGCTTGGACGAGGGTGACG
>NZ_BAAGUV010000064.1:0-1260 GCF_054781215.1 Nocardioides pakistanensis
CGCCGCGGCGTGATCGAGTTCGGCCGCGGTGGGCTGCCGCGGGGGCGGGGTCTCTGCTGGCTTACCCATGGCGAATCTCCCTTCTGGTCTCCATCCTGCCCTATGCGACCGTGAGCTTCTCGGGTGCGGGCCACAGTCTGGCCGAGAACCCGAGGGCGGCGAGGGAGAAGGCTGCCAGGAGCAGTGTCATGGGGCCGTAGCCGAGCGCGGTCGCTCCCCAGCCGGCTACGGGGTAGCTGATGAGCCACCAGCCGTGAGCGAGCGAGAACTGGGCGGCGAAGACGTGGGGCAGGTCCTCATCGGGCACCGAGTCGCGGATCACGCGTCCCATCGGAGCGAGCACCGCGGAGTTGCCGAGCCCCGCGAAGAACCACACGGCCCCGAGCCAGGGGAGCGCCTCCGTGCCCGGATGCCAGGAGAGGATGGGCCACACGAAGAGCATGGCGGCGCTCATGACGAGCAGGCCCGCGAAGATGTAGGAACGCGGGCCGATGCGGGCCACGATGGCGGGCATGAACACCGCAGAGGTGATGGATCCCGCACCGTAGACGGCAAGCAGGCCGGCTGCCTGGCCCTCGTCTCCGCCGAGCCCGCCGAGCACGAGGGGAACTGTGAGCACCATCGTGATTGCGCCGACCGATGCGTGGGCGAGGTAGATGGCGAGCACCCCGCGCAGCTCGGGCACCGTGGCCATGAGGTGAGTGCCGCGGGTGATCTCGCGGCGCACCGTATCTTCTTCACCGGCGACGCTCTTCGGTAGCGCGGCCGAGAGGATCAGCGCCGCCGAGCCGAGGAAGCCGGCGCTCGTGCCGAGGAAGAGCGCCGCCGAGGGGGCGAATACGAGCACCGCTCCGGCGATGGTCGGTGAGATGAGCGCCTCGGCGTCGTAGGCGAGACGGCTGAGCGCGAGTGCCCCCGTGTACTGGCGCTCGTCGGTCACGACGCGAGGGATGGTCGCCTGGAATGTCGGCGTGAAGAGCGCCGACGCCGACTGCAGGAGGAAGATGAGCACGTAGGCGACCGCGACGTTGTCGACGAAGGGGAGCGCGATCGCGATCGCCGCTCGCGACAGGTCGGTGAGCACCAGGAGGCGCTTCTCGCCCACGCGGTGGGCGATGGCGGGTGCGAGCGGGCCGATCAGCAGGAACGTCAGCATCTTGATCGCGAGGAGTGTGCCCAGCACCGCGGCCGCCCCGTTGCCCGATATGTCGAATACGAGGAAGCCGATGGCGATCGTCGAGAGCCCGGTGCCGAGCAGCG
>NZ_BAAGUV010000065.1:0-689 GCF_054781215.1 Nocardioides pakistanensis
CCGGGTCGTCGGGGGTAGTGCGCGGTCGGAACCGCTTCACTCGGCCGTCGGGATGCACGAGGAACTTCTCGAAGTTCCACGACACTTTTCCGGCCTTTCCCTCACCATCCGGCGTCTGAGTCAGCTGCCGATAGACGGGGTGGGCGTTCTTACCGTTGACCCTCACCTTCTCCGTCATGGGAAAGGTGACGCCCCAAGTGGTCGAGCAGTACTCAGCAATCGCTTCCGACTCTTTCGGTTCCTGCAGGAACTGGTTGCTCGGAAACCCGATCACGGTGAACCCGCGATCTGCGTAGCGCTTCTGCAAGTTCTCGAGTTGCTCGTACTGCGGCGCCAGGCCGCAACGGGAGGCAACGTTCACCACGAGAGCGACTCGCCCGTCCGCAGTCTTTCCGAAAGTGCTTTCGCCGCCGCCCAACATGGTGACGGGCAATTCCTTCAGTTCCATTTCTTGTTCCTCTCCAGGCTCTTGTCTACTGCGACGTCACTGCCCCGGCAGGTGCTGCGGGGTGAGGTTCGCGGGGGAACCCGTCGACCCGTGTGCGGAGTGGGGTCTGCTGCACGGTTAGGTGGCTCACCTAGTACTGCAGCAGACACGTTGGACTCGTTGTCAGGTGTGGTGCCTACAGGCAAGGCTTAGGCAACAGTCCGGTCATGCTCGCTCCTTGCTCAGCTTGGACGGCCACCAG
>NZ_BAAGUV010000066.1:0-63394 GCF_054781215.1 Nocardioides pakistanensis
CACCGACCACCAAGCCCGCGCCGCGACTTGCCTCACGGCAGCGGCTTGACATAGGAGAAACCCATGAGTGACGCGAGCTGGTCCGCCGGTCTGGTGATGGCCCTGGTGGGTGCGCTGCTGGGCTGGTTCGTGCCCGCACTCATCGCGCGGATCCCCGAGCCCGAGCCGGAGCTCCCCGACGAGGAGGGCGCAGCAGGGGAACCGCCGGCGGGCCCCGTCCCGGAGACCGAGGAGCCCAAGGAGCTCTACGCCTCGATCGCGGCCCTCCCCGGGCTGGCCTGGAAGTCGGCCCTGGCCTCCGGCCTCGCGGCGGGCGTGGTCGGGCTGCGGGTGGGGTGGGACCCGGCGCTCCTGGTCTGGGCCTACCTGGTCCCGGTCGGTGTCGCGCTGGCGGTGGTCGACTGGCGGACCCGGCTGCTTCCGACGAAGGTGATCGCCCCGTCCTACCTCGTGGTCGGCGGCCTGGCCGTGGTGGCCGCCGTGCTCACCGGGGACGGGGGCGACCTGGTCCGGGCCGGCCTGGGCTGGCTGGTGGCCGGGGGCACCTTCTTCGTGCTGTGGTTCATCTACCCGCGGGGGATGGGGTACGGCGACGTGCGGCTGTCCGGAGTCCTCGGCATCGCGCTGGGACTGCTCGGTTGGGGCGAGCTGCTCGCCGGGGTCTACGCCGGCTTCCTGCTCGGCGGGGTCGGCGGGCTGCTGCTCTCGGCGCTGCGGATCGTCGACCGGAAGGCCTACCCGTTCGGCCCGTTCATGATCCTCGGCGCCCTGGTCGGCGTGGTCGTCGGCCCCGGTGTCGCTGCGTGGTACGCCTGAACGACGCCACCGGACGGCGTGAAAGACTGGGCGCATGCTGCGTTGGCTCACTGCGGGCGAGTCTCACGGACCCGCCCTTGTCGCTGTGCTCGAAGGCCTCCCTGCCCATGTGGAGGTGACCTCCGGTGACATCTCCGACGCACTCGCCCGGCGCCGGCTCGGCTACGGCCGCGGCGCGCGGATGAAGTTCGAGGCCGACGAGATCGAGATCATCGGCGGTCTGCGGCACGGGCGCACTCTCGGCAGCCCGGTGGCGATCCGGATCGGCAACAGCGAGTGGCCCAAGTGGGAGAAGGTGATGTCGGCCGACCCGGTGGACCCCGCCGAGCTGGAGGCGCTGGCCCGCAACGCTGCACTGACCCGTCCCCGTCCCGGTCACGCCGACCTGGTGGGCATGCAGAAGTACGACTTCGAGGAGGCCCGGCCGGTGCTCGAGCGGGCCTCGGCGCGGGAGACCGCGGCCCGGGTCGCGCTCGGTGCGGTCGCGATGAAGTTCCTCGAGCAGTCGGTCGGGGCGCGGGTGGTCTCCCACGTCGTCTCCATCGGTACGGCGAAGGCACCGGCCGGCGTGGTGCCGGTGCCCGAGGACGTCGAACGCCTCGACGCCGACCCGGTGCGCTGCCTCGACGCCGACGCGAGCAAGGCGATGGTCGCCGAGATCGACCAGGCCCACAAGGACGGCGACACCCTCGGCGGCGTCGTCGAGGTCGTCGTGCACGGGCTGCCGCCGGGCCTGGGCTCCCACGTGCACTGGGACCGGCGCCTCGACGCTCGGCTCGCCGCCGCCCTGATGGGGATCCAGGCGATCAAGGGGGTCGAGGTCGGGGACGGCTTCGAGCTGGCCGCGACGCCGGGCTCGCGGGCACACGACGAGATCGTCGGCACCGACCAGGGCATCCGGCGCACCTCCGGCCGTTCGGGGGGCACCGAGGGCGGCATGTCCACCGGCGAGCAGCTGCGGGTGCGGGCCGCGATGAAGCCGATCGCCACCGTGCCGCGGGCGCTGCGCACCGTCGACGTGTCCACAGGTGAGGAGGCGGTCGCCCACCACCAACGCTCCGACGTCTGCGCGGTCCCCGCGGCGGGCATCGTCGCCGAGGCGATGGTCGCGCTGGTGCTCGCCGAGGCGGTGCTGGAGAAGTTCGGTGGCGACTCGGTCGGGGAGACCCGGCGCAACTACGAGGGGTACCTCTCCTCGCTGAGGTACTCGTGAGCCCGCTGCGTCCCCGTGTCGTCCTGGTGGGCGCCATGGGTGCCGGCAAGACCACGGTCGGCGAACGGCTCGCCGAGTCGTGGGGGATCGCCCTGCGGGACACCGACCGGGACGTGGAGGCCACCGAGGGCCGCCCGATCTCCGAGATCTTCGTCGACCGGGGCGAACGCTACTTCCGCGACCTCGAGCGCGAGGCCGTGGCCAAGGCGCTCGCCGAGCACGACGGCGTGCTGGCCCTCGGCGGCGGCGCGGTGCTCGACGCCGAGACCCGGAGCGCGCTGGCCGGCCACACCGTGGTCTTCCTCCACGTCGGGTTGGTCGACGCGGTCAAGCGGGTCGGCCTCGGCTCGGCGCGGCCGCTGCTGCTGGGCAACGTCCGGGCCCGGGTGAAGGCGCTGCTCGACGAGCGGCTGCCGTTGTACCAGGAGGTCGCCACCCTCACCGTCGAGACCGACGGCCGCAGCGTCGAGGAGGTCGTCGACGAGGTGCGTGCCCGGGTGGAGGCCGCCGAGGCGGACGACGACGAAGGAGACCGATGAGCGACCTGTCCACCCTGCACGTGGCGGGGGCGGCGCCGTACGACGTCGTCGTCGGCACCGGACTCCTCGGCGAGCTGCCGGCGATGCTGGGCGAGGGAGTCCAGCGGGTCGCGGTGATCCACCCCCGCGCGCTCGCCGCGACCGGCGAGGTGATCCGCGAGGACCTCGCCGCCCAGGGGTACGACGCGCACGTGATCGAGATCCCCGACGGCGAGGAGGCCAAGCTCGCCCCTGTCGCGTCGTTCTGCTGGCAGGTGCTCGGGCAGACCGGCTTCACCCGCTCCGACGCGATCGTGACCGTGGGCGGAGGGTCCACGACCGACATGGGCGGTTTCGTCGCCGCGACGTGGCTGCGCGGGGTCAAGGTCGTGCACATGCCGACCACGCTGCTGGCCATGGTCGACGCCGCGGTCGGCGGCAAGACCGGGATGAACACCTCTGAGGGCAAGAACCTCGTCGGGGCGTTCCACGAGCCCGCCGGGGTGCTTTGCGACCTGGCCACCCTGGAGTCGCTGCCGCGCAACGAGCTGGTCAGCGGCCTGGCCGAGGTGATCAAGTGCGGGTTCATCGCCGACCCCGCCATCCTCGACCTGGTCGAGGGGGACCCGACCGAGGCGACGACCGCCGGCACCGCGGTCCTGCGGGAGCTGATCGAGCGGGCCATCCGGGTGAAGATCGACGTGGTCACCACGGACCTGAAGGAGACCGGCGGGACCGCCGGCCACCCGGGCCGGGAGGTGCTCAACTACGGGCACACCCTGGGTCACGCCGTGGAGCGGGTCGAGCGCTACAAGTTCCGGCACGGTGCCGCGGTCTCGATCGGGATGATGTTCGTCGCCGAGCTCGCCCGGCTGGCCGGGAAGCTCGACGAGCCGACCGCCGAACGACACCGCGCTGTGCTGGAGCTCGTCGGGCTGCCGACGTCGTACCGCGGGGGCGTCTGGGGCCAGCTGCACGAGGCGATGAAGGTCGACAAGAAGTCCCGGGGAGACCAGCTCCGGTTCGTGGTCCTGGAGGGTCTCGCCCGGCCGTCGATCCTGGCTGCACCCGATCCCGCCCTGCTGACCGCTGCCTACGCCGAGATCTCCCGCTGAGGCCCGAGCCGTTCAGACCAGCTCGTGCACGAAGTCGCTGAGCTGGGCCAGGTTGCGGCACTCGACCATCGAGATCAGCTCTGCGTACTCCCGTGCAGCCGAGTCGCCGGTGTCCCAGTGCCGGGCGTGCTCGGGGTTGAGCCACCACGCGTGACGGGTCTGCCGGACGATGTCGGCGAAGGCCGGCAGCGCGAGGTCGCCGTAGTTGGACCGGGCGTCGCCGAGCACCAGGAGTGACGTCTTCGGCCCGAGGGCGTCGGCGTGCCGGTCGCGGAACTGGGTGAGCGCCCGCCCGTAGTCGGTGCGTCCCCACAGTGCGGCGTGCGCGACGGAGGCCGCCAGCTCGGTCATGGTGTCCGCGACGTCCGCCCCGGGCCGGAAGTGCTCGGTGACCTCGTGGACCTGGTCCACGAAGGTGAACGCACGGACCTTGGTGAACTGCTCGCGCAGCGCGAACACGAGGAACAGCGTGAACTGGGCGAACTGCGCCACCGAACCGCTGACGTCGCACAGCACCACGAGCTCGCTGCGGTGCGGCCGCTTCGGGCGCTGGTGCGTGGTGATCGGGACGCCGCCGGTGGACATCGAGGCGCGGACGGTGCGCCGGAAGTCGAGCGGACCACGCCGCCGGGCGTGCTGCTCCTTGGTCAGCCGCGTCGCGAGGCGGCGGGCCAGCGGATAGATCTCGCGGCGCATCTGCTCCAGCTCCGCCCGGTGGGCGGAGGTGAAGGGGATCTGGTCCACCGGCGGGCGCAGGGTGGCTTCCAGAACGGCCTGCGGCGTCTTGTCCTGGGAGATCCGGCGTCGTACCTCGGCCTCGACCCGGCGACCGAACGCCGCGGCCCGGCGCTCCGCCGCACGTCGCGGCTCGTCACCGGGCACCGATCCCGCGAGCGCGCCGGCGACCCGGCCGACCAGGTCGTCGACGGAGAGCCGGGAGAGGGTCTGGTGCGCGGACCAGGCCGACATCCCCTGCCCGCGCTGCGGCAGTGATCCCAGCCGCTCGACGGCCTCCACGGCGAGGGCGGCCAGCGCCTGCTCGTCCCCGTTCGCGAGCGCGTCGGCGACCCGGGAGCGGAGGTCGTCCAGCGCGTCTCCGGGGACCGCAGCGGTCGTCGGCTCGTCGTCGGCCGCGGCGTCGCCGCGCGCTCCGGAGCCGACCAGCGCCGGGAAGAACAGGTCGAAGACCGCCTCGAAGCTCGGCCGGTGCACCTGCTGCTTGACCAAGGTCGCGGCGTAACCGGCCCGCAGCAGCTCCCGGTCGTGGAGCCCCAGCGCGGTGACCGCCCGCACCGCGTCGAGACCCTCGGCCACCGACACCGGGAGGCCCGCGGTCCGCAGCGCCTCGACGAACTCGATGTGCCGGTCTAGGAGCGCCATGGCCGTGCGTCGCGCTGTCGCAGGGCTCGGGTCGCCTTCTCGTGGTCGGACGCGTGCTTGAGCACGACACCGAGCGTCGCCGTGACCGCCGCGTCGTCGAGGTCGCCGATCTCCAGCGCGATCAGCGTCCGGGCCCAGTCGATCGACTCCGAGATCGACGGTGCCTTCTTCAGGTCGAGGTCGCGCAGCCGGGCCACGGTCTCGGTGACCTGGGCGGCCAGGCCGGCGGCGATGCCGGGCACCTGGGACTCCACGATCTCGCGCTCGCGGTCGGCGTCGGGATAGTCCAGGTGCAGGTAGAGACAGCGCCGCTTGACCGCCTCGGACAGCTCGCGGGTGGCGTTGGAGGTCAGCACGACGAACGGTCGACGTACGGCGGTCACGGTGCCCAGCTCCGGGATCGTGACCTGGAAGTCGGACAGCACCTCCAGGAGGAGTCCCTCGACCTCGACGTCGGTCTTGTCCACCTCGTCGACGAGCAGCACGGTCGGCTCCTCGCGCCGGATCGCGGTGAGCAGCGGCCGGGTGAGCAGGAACTCGTCGGTGAAGATGTCGTCGTGGGTCTGCTCCCAGGCGGCGTCGTTGCCGGCGGCCTGGATCCGCAGCAGCTGCTTCTTGTAGTTCCACTCGTAGAGCGCTCGGGCCTCGTCGAGCCCCTCGTAGCACTGCAGCCGCACCAGCCCCGCCCCGGTCGCCCGGCTGACCGCCTTGGCCAGCTCGGTCTTGCCGACCCCGGCCGGTCCCTCGATCAGCAGCGGCTTGCCGAGCTCGCCGGCGAGGTAGGTCGTGGTCGCGGTGGCCGCGTCGGGCAGGTAGCCCGCCCCGTGCAGCCGCGTCTCCGCGTCGGCGGGGGAGGCGAACCAGGTGCTCATCGCGCCAGGGTAGTCGGCGGGATTCGTCGCGAGGCGGGCCGGTCGTTAGACTCGGACGCTGCATCGCTCCTTGAAGAAGAGAACAGGATCCCCACGCGCATGGCGACGACCAACGACCTCAAGAACGGCATGGTTCTCAACCTCGACGGACAGCTCTGGTCCGTCGTGTGGTTCCAGCACCACAAGCCCGGCAAGGGCGGCGCGGTGGTCCGCACCAAGCTGAAGAACATCGAGTCGGGCAAGACCGTCGACAAGACCTTCAACGCCGACGTCAAGGTCGAGGTCGCGAACGTCGACAAGCGGACGATGCAGTACCTGTACAACGACGGCACGTCGTACGTCTTCATGGACACCGGCACCTACGAGCAGATCGAGGTCGCCCCCGACCTGGTCGGCGACGCCAAGAACTTCCTGCTCGAGAACCAGGAGGCGATCGTCGCCACCAACGAGGGCCGCGTGCTCTACGTCGAGCTCCCGGCCTCGGTCGAGCTGACCGTCGAGTACACCGAGCCCGGCCTGCAGGGCGACCGCTCCACCGGCGGCACCAAGCCGGCCCGCCTGGAGACCGGCCACGAGATCCAGGTGCCGCTGTTCATCTCGACCGGCGAGAAGATCAAGGTCGACACCCGCGACAGCAGCTACCAGGGCCGAGTCAGCTCCTGATGAGCGCTCGCTCCAAGGCACGCAAGCGCGCGCTCGACATCCTGTTCGAGAGCGAAGCACGGGGTGTCGCCGCCGAGGAGGTGCTCCGTGAGCGCCTCACCGCCGGCGACCCACCCGTGAACGAGTACACCGTCGTCCTCGTCAACGGGGTCGTCGAGCACTCCGCGCGCATCGACGAGCTGCTGGCGACGTACGCCGAGGGTTGGACGCTGGACCGGATGCCGGCGGTGGACCGCAACGTGCTGCGGCTGGGGATCTTCGAGATCCTGTACGTCGACGACGTCCCCGACGCGGTCGCGGTGAGCGAGGCGCTCAACCTGGTCCGCGACCTCTCCACCGACGAGTCACCCACCTTTGTCAACGGGGTGCTGGGCAGCATCGTGCGCAACAAGCCCGCGCTGTCCGTGTGACGACCGTCGCGTACGGAACGGTCGGCTCCGGCTGGTAGGCTCCGGAGCGTTCGACATCCTTTAACGAGCCGTCCCGTGAGGCGGAGAAGGAGGTCTGGCTCGCTCATGCCTGCCGAGACGACGGCACCACCGGGCGGGGACGGACGCACCGTCCTCGACGCGCGTGACATCTCCCGCGCCCTGACCCGCATCGCCCACGAGATCCTCGAGCGCAACAAGGGTGCTCACGACCTCGTCCTCCTCGGCATCCCCAGCCGCGGGGTCCCGCTCGCGCAGCGGATCGCGGCGAAGATCGCCGCCGTCGAGGGCATCGACGTCCCGGTCGGCTCGCTCGACGTGACGATGTACCGCGACGACCTGCGGATGCGCCCGGCACGCACCCTGCTCCCCACCGAGATCCCCACCGGCGGCATCGACGGCAAGGTGGTCGTCCTCGTCGACGACGTGCTGTTCTCCGGTCGCACGATCCGGGCCGCGCTCGATGCGATGAACGACGTCGGCCGGCCGCGGTCGGTGCGGCTGGCGGTGCTGGTCGACCGCGGCCACCGCGAGCTCCCGATCCGCGCGGACTTCGTCGGCAAGAACCTCCCGACCTCGCTGGTGGAGAAGGTCGCGGTCCGGCTCGAGGAGTTCGACGGCGGCGACTCGGTCGTGATCTCCGGCGGCACCGCCGGCGAGGAGGCGAGCGCGTGAACCGCCACCTGCTCAGCACCGGCGACCTGACCCGTGACGACGCCGAGCTGATCCTCAGCACCGCCGAGGAGCTGCGCTCGCTGGCCGACCGGCCGATCAAGAAGCTGCCCGCCCTGCGCGGGCGCACCGTGGTGAACCTGTTCTTCGAGGACTCCACCCGCACCCGGATCTCCTTCGAGGCCGCGGCCAAGCGGCTCTCGGCCGACGTGATCAACTTCTCCGCCAAGGGGTCGAGCCTGAGCAAGGGCGAGAGCCTGAAGGACACCGCGCTGACCCTGGAGGCGATGGGCGCCGACGCGGTCGTCGTACGCCACTGGGCCTCCGGTGCGCCACACCTGCTCGCGAACTCCGGCTGGGTCCGCTCGAGCGTGGTCAACGCCGGTGACGGCACCCACGAGCACCCGACGCAGGCACTGCTGGACGCGTTCACGATGTGGCGCCACCTCGGCAGCCTCGACGGCCGCCGGGTGGCCGTCGTCGGCGACATCCTGCACAGCCGGGTGGCGCGCTCCAACGCGCTGCTGCTGCGCACCCTCGGCGCGGAGGTCACCCTCGTCGCGCCGCCGACCTTGCTGCCCGTCGGGGTGGAGAGCTGGGACGCCGAGACGTCGTACGACCTCGACGCGGTGCTGCCCAAGGCCGACGCGGTGATGATGCTGCGGGTCCAGCGGGAGCGGATGAACGCCGCCTTCTTCCCGACCCAGCGCGAGTACAGCCGCCGCTACGGCCTCGACGCCCGGCGGATGGGGATGCTGCAGGACCACACGATCGTGATGCACCCCGGCCCGATGATCCGCGGCATGGAGATCACCGCCGACGTCGCCGACTCCGACCGCTCCGTGATCGTCGAGCAGGTCACCAACGGGGTCGCGGTCCGGATGGCGGTGCTCTACCTGCTGCTCAGCGGCAACGAGTCCGACGCCGGCCGTGCGCCGGCCACCACCGACACCGACGGAGCGCAGGCGTGAGCAGCCACCTGATCAGACGAGCCCGGATCCTCGGCGGCGAGCCCACCGACCTGCTGCTGCGCGACGGGGTGATCGCCGCGATCGGCGATGGCCTGGAGGCCGACGGTGCCGAGGTGGTCGAGGCCGACGGGCTGGTCGCCCTGCCCGGGCTGGTCGACCTGCACACGCACCTGCGCGAGCCCGGCAGGGAGGACGCCGAGACCGTCGAGACCGGCACCCGCGCCGCGGCCCTCGGCGGGTTCACCGCCGTGCACGCGATGGCCAACACCGACCCGGTTGCGGACACCGCGGGCGTCGTCGAGCAGGTCTGGCGCCTCGGGCGCGAGGCGGGGCACTGCGACGTGTTCCCGGTCGGCGCCGTCACGGTCGGGCTCCAGGGGGAGCGGCTGGCCGAGCTCGGCGCGATGGCCGACTCCGCCGCCCGGGTGCGGGTCTTCTCCGACGACGGCAAGTGCGTCTCCGACGCGGTGCTGATGCGCCGCGCGCTGGAGTACGTCAAGGCCTTCGACGGCGTCGTCGCCCAGCACGCCCAGGAGCCGCGGCTGACCGAGGACGCCCAGATGAACGAGGGCGAGCTCTCCGGCCGGCTCGGGCTGCGCGGCTGGCCCGCGGTCGCCGAGGAGGCGATCATCGCCCGCGACTGCCTGCTCGCCGCCCACGTCGGCTCCCGGCTGCACGTGTGCCACGTCTCGACGGCCGGCTCGGTGGAGATCGTGCGCTGGGCCAAGAGCAAGGGGTGGGACGTCACCGCCGAGGCGTGCCCGCACCACCTGCTGCTCACCGACGAGCTCGCCGCGACCTACGACCCGATCTACAAGGTCAACCCGCCGCTGCGCTCGGCCGCCGACGTGGAGGCGCTCCGGGCCGGCCTGGCCGACGGCACGATCGACATCGTCGCCACCGACCACGCGCCGCACCCGCTGGAGGACAAGGACTGCGAGTGGCAGGACGCGGCCTTCGGGATGCTCGGCCTGGAGACCGCGCTGTCGATCGTGCAGCAGACCATGGTCGACGCCGGGCTGCTGGACTGGGCGGGCGTCGCCGAGCGGATGTCCTACGCCCCGGCGCGCATCGGCCGGCTCGAGGAGCACGGTCGGCCGCTGGCCGAGGGGGAGCCGGCCAACGTCGTGCTCTACGACCCCGCGTTCACGCGCGTGGTCGACCCGGCGGAGCTGGCGTCGCTGTCGCGCAACACCCCGTACGCCGGACGGGAGCTGCCGGGTCGCGTGGTGGCGACCTTCCTGCGTGGTCGGCCGACCGTGCTCGACGGGAAGCTCGCATGACCCCGCTCGCGGCCGGTGCACCGGAGTGGCTGGCCCCGGTGCTGGTCATGTTCGCGCTGCTCGGGCTGGCCTACGTCGGCATGTGGCGCGGCTGGCGCGCCCGCGCACGGCGCCATGACCTGCCGCCCCTGCCACCCGCGCCGCCGGTGGCCGAGCTGCCCGAGGCGAAGCTCCAGGCCGGCGCCCGCTACTTCGGCACGACGGTCAGCGGCAACTGGCTCGAGCGCGTCACCGCCCAGGGACTCGGCGCCCGGAGCAGCGCCCGGCTGTCGCTCTCGCCCGAGGGGATCGACGTGATCCGGCTCGCCGGCAGCTTCCGGATTCCCGCCGAGGCGCTCCGCGGAGCACGCCACGACCAGGGGATCGCCGGCAAGGTCGTGCCTCCCCACGGCGTGCTGGTGGTGACCTGGCAGCACGGCGACCTGCTCCTCGACACGGGGTTCCGTCTGGAGCCGGGCCGTGAGGGCACCGGCCGCCCCGACATCACCGAGACCCACAACGCCTGGGTCCGCTCCATCAGCAAGCTCGTCCGGGAACACAAGGAGCACACTGAATGAGTCTCGATCAGCGGGGCGACACGCTCGACCAGCACGCCGACAGGCCCACCCGGCGCAGGACCGTGCCGGCCCTGCTCGTCCTCGAGGACGGCCGCGCCTTCCACGGCGAGTCGTTCGGCGCCGAGGGGGAGACCTTCGGCGAGGCGGTGTTCTCCACCGGCATGTCCGGCTACCAGGAGACGCTCACCGACCCGTCGTACCACCGTCAGGTCGTCGTGATGACCGCGCCGCACGTCGGCAACACCGGCATCAACGACGAGGACCCCGAGTCCGGCCGGATCTGGGTCAGCGGGTACGTCGTACGCGACCCCGCCCGGGTGCCCTCGAACTGGCGGAGCCGGCGTTCGCTCGACGACGAGCTCCGCGCACAGGGTGTCGTCGGCATCTCCGGGGTAGACACCCGGGCGTTGACCCGGCACCTGCGTGAGCGCGGCGCGATGCGCGTGGGCATCTCGACCACGGAGACCGACCCCGAGGCGCTGCGCCGCCGGGTGCTGGAGGCGCCCGACATGACGGGCGCCGACCTGACCGCCGACGTGACCACGCCGGAGGCCTACGTGGTGCCGGCGGCGGGGGAGAAGCGGTTCACGGTGGTCGCGCTCGACCTCGGGATCAAGTCGATGACCCCGGCGATGATGGCCGAGCGCGGCATCGAGGTGCACGTGCTCCCGGCCAAGTCGACCCTGGAGGAGGTGCTCGCGGTCGAGCCCGACGGAGTGTTCTTCTCCAACGGTCCCGGCGACCCCGCCGCGACCACCCACGAGATCGCACTCCTGCAGGGCGTGCTCGAGCGCGGCATCCCGTACTTCGGTATCTGCTTCGGCAACCAGCTCTTCGGCCGGGCGCTCGGCTTCGGCACCTTCAAGCTGAAGTACGGCCACCGCGGGATCAACCAGCCGGTGATGGACAGGACGACCGGCAAGGTGGAGGTCACCGCGCACAACCACGGCTTCGCCATCCAGTGGCCGGCGCCCTCCTTCGGACCGCAGGCCACGCCGTACGGCGAGGCCAGCGTGAGCCACGTCTGCCTCAACGACGACGTCGTCGAGGGCCTGGAGCTGCGCGACGGGTCCGGTGCGCTCAAGGCGTTCTCGGTGCAGTACCACCCCGAGGCGGCCGCCGGTCCGCACGACGCGGCGTACCTGTTCGACAGGTTCACCGACCTGATGTCCGAACGACGGGCGTCGGTCTCGAGACGGGCTGCCTCGTCGCCCTCCTCGACCACCGGAACGGAGGAGAGCTGAGATGCCCAAGCGCGACGACATCAAGAGCGTGCTCGTGATCGGCTCCGGGCCGATCATCATCGGCCAGGCCGCGGAGTTCGACTACTCCGGCACCCAGGCCTGCCGCGTGCTGCGCGACGAGGGCCTTCGGGTGATCCTGGTCAACTCCAACCCGGCGACGATCATGACCGACCCGGAGTTCGCCGACGCCACCTACATCGAGCCGATCACCCCGGAGTACGTCGAGAAGGTGATCGACAAGGAGCGCCCCGACGCGCTGCTCGCCACCCTCGGCGGCCAGACCGCACTCAACGCGGCGATGGCGCTCGACAAGGCCGGCGTGCTCGACAAGTACGGCGTGGAGCTGATCGGTGCCTCCATCGACGCCATCGAGCGCGGCGAGAACCGCGAGTCGTTCAAGCGGATCGTCGAGGAGCTCGGCGGAGAGGTGGCCAGGTCGGTCATCTGCCACTCGATGGACGACTGCCTCGCCGCCGCCGACCAGCTCGGCTACCCGATGGTGGTGCGGCCCAGCTTCACCATGGGCGGCACCGGCTCCGGGATGGCCTACGACGAGACCGACCTGCGCCGCATCGCCGGCGCGGGTCTCGCCGCCAGCCCGACCACCGAGGTGCTCCTGGAGGAGTCCATCCTCGGCTGGAAGGAGTACGAGCTGGAGGTGATGCGCGACAAGGCCGACAACGTCGTCATCGTCTGCTCGATCGAGAACCTCGACCCGATGGGCGTGCACACCGGCGACTCGATCACGGTCGCCCCGGCGATGACGCTGACCGACCGCGAGTACCAGAAGATGCGCGACCTCTCCATCGGGATCATCCGTTCGGTCGGCGTCGACACCGGCGGCTGCAACATCCAGTTCGCGGTCGACCCGAGCGACGGCCGGTTGATCGTGATCGAGATGAACCCCCGCGTCTCCCGCTCCAGCGCCCTGGCGTCGAAGGCGACCGGCTTCCCGATCGCGAAGATCGCGGCGAAGGTGGCGATCGGCTACACCCTCGACGAGATCCCCAACGACATCACCAAGGAGACCCCGGCCAGCTTCGAGCCGACGCTCGACTACGTCGTGGTCAAGGTGCCGCGGTTCGCCTTCGAGAAGTTCCCGACCGCCGACCCCACGCTGACCACGCACATGAAGTCCGTGGGCGAGGCGATGGCGATCGGCCGCAACTTCACCGAGGCGCTGCAGAAGTCGCTGCGCAGCCTGGAGCACAAGAGCGCGATCTTCGACTGGAGCAGCGAGCCGGCCCCGCTCGCCGAGCTGATGGATTCGGTCCGGACGCCGCACGACGGCCGGCTGCGCGAGGTGATGGACGCGATCCGCGCCGGCGCCACGCCCGAGGAGCTGCACGAGGCCACCAAGATCGACCCCTGGTTCCTGGACCAGCTGTCCCTGATCGACGAGGTGGCCACCGACATCCGCGAGGCCGACGACCTCGACGCGGTCCTGATCCGGCGCGCCAAGCGGCACGGGTTCTCCGACGCCCAGATCGCCGGCATCCGCGGGATGAGCGAGGACGTGGTCCGCGGCGTGCGCTGGGCGCTCGGGCTTCGGCCGGTCTACAAGACCGTCGACACCTGCGCTGCCGAGTTCGCCGCACGGACGCCCTACCACTACTCCTCCTACGACGAGGAGACCGAGGTGGCGCCGCGCGAGCGGCCGGCGGTGATCATCCTGGGCTCCGGCCCGAACCGGATCGGCCAGGGCATCGAGTTCGACTACTCGTGCGTGCACGCGTCGCTGGCGCTGTCCGAGGCCGGCTACGAGACCGTGATGGTCAACTGCAACCCCGAGACCGTCTCCACCGACTACGACACCAGCGACCGGCTCTACTTCGAGCCGCTGACGCTCGAGGACGTCCTCGAGATCGTCAACGCCGAGCAGCAGGCCGGGCCGGTCGCGGGCGTGATCTGCCAGCTCGGCGGCCAGACCCCGCTCGGGCTCGCGCAGGGGCTCGAGGACGCCGGGGTGCCGATCGTCGGGACGGCTCCGGAAGCGATCCACCTCGCCGAGGAGCGCGGCGCGTTCGGGCGCGTGCTCGCCGAGGCCGGTCTGCCCGCGCCCAAGCACGGCACAGCGACGTCGTACGACGAGGCCCGGGTGATCGCCGAGGAGATCACCTACCCGGTGCTCGTGCGGCCGTCGTACGTGCTCGGTGGCCGCGGCATGGAGATCGTGTACGACGACGACGCGCTGCGCAGCTACATCACCCGGGCGACGGAGATCTCGCCGGAGCACCCGGTGCTGGTCGACCGGTTCCTCGACGACGCGGTGGAGATCGACGTCGACGCGATCTTCGACGGCGAGGAGCTGTTCCTCGGCGGCGTGATGGAGCACATCGAGGAGGCCGGCATCCACTCCGGTGACTCGAGCTGCGCACTGCCGCCGATCACCCTCGGTCGCGAGACGATCGAGCGGATCCGGCGCTCCACCGAGGCGATCGCCCGGGGCGTCGGCGTGCGGGGGCTGCTCAACGTGCAGTACGCCATGGCCTCCGACGTCGTCTACGTCCTCGAGGCCAACCCGAGGGCGTCGCGGACGGTGCCGTTCGTGTCGAAGGCGACCGCAACGCCGCTGGCCAAGGCCGCCGCACGGGTGATGCTCGGTGAGTCCATCGCCTCGCTCCGCGAGAAGGGCGTGCTCCCGGCCGTCGGCGACGGCGGCGACCTGCCCACCGACGCGCCGATCGCGGTCAAGGAGGCCGTGATGCCGTTCAACCGGTTCCGCACGATCGACGGCCGCAACGTCGACACCGTGCTGGGTCCGGAGATGCGCTCCACCGGTGAGGTGATGGGCTTCGACGCGGTGTTCGGGACCAGCTTCGCCAAGTCCCAGACCGCGGCCTACGGAGCCCTGCCGACCGAGGGCAAGGTGTTCGTGTCGGTGGCCAACGTCGACAAGCGGCACATGATCTTCCCGATCAAGCGGCTCTACGACCTCGGCTACGAGATCCTCGCCACCGAGGGCACCGCGGAGGTGCTGCGCCGCAACGGCGTGCCGGCCGAGGTGGTGCGCAAGCACAGCGAGGGGCCCAGCGCCGAGGGGAAGCCGACGATCGTGGGGCGGATCCTCGACGGTGAGGTCCGGCTGATCGTGAACACCCCGCACGGCACCACCTCGGGCGGCTCGCCGCGTCTGGACGGCTACGAGATCCGGACCGCGGCGATCCTCGCCGACATCCCCTGCATCACCACGATCCAGGGCGTCGCGGCGGCGGTGCAGGGGATCGAGGCGATGCGAGCCGGCGACATCCAGGTCAGGTCGCTGCAGGACTGGGCGGCCCACGTTCGTCCCGACGTCGTCGGGTGACCGCGTGAGTCCGTACCGCTGGCTGTTCGACCACGTCCTCACGCGGGTCGACGCAGAGACCGCGCACCGGGCCGGGTTCGCCGCCCTGTGCGCGGGACGGCCGGCGCTCGCCGGGCTCACCCGGCGCCACGCTGGCCCGGCGGCCCCGGTCCGGGCGCTGGGGCTGAGCTTCCCCGGGCCGCTCGGGCTGGCGGCCGGCTTCGACAAGAACGCCGAGGGCATCGACGCGCTCGCCGCGCTCGGGTTCTCCTTCGTCGAGGTCGGCACCGTCACCGGCGAGCCCCAGCCGGGCAACCCGCGGCCCCGGCTGTTCCGGCTGCCCGCGGACCGCGCTGTCGTGAACCGGATGGGGTTCAACAACGACGGTGCCGAGGCCGTCGCCCGGCGGTTGGCGGCACGGGCCCGCCGTGGTGTCGCCCGTCCCGTGGTGGTCGGGGTCAACATCGGCAAGACCAAGGTCGTCCCCGAGGAGCAAGCGGTCGCCGACTACGAGAAGAGCACCCGGCTGCTGGCGCCGTACGCCGACTACCTCGTGGTCAACGTCAGCTCCCCGAACACCCCCGGACTCCGCGACCTGCAGGCGGTGGAGAAGCTGCAGCCGCTGCTGGAGGCGGTGCGCCGTCAGGCCGACGCGGTCGCTGCTGCACGGGTTCCGCTGCTGGTGAAGATCGCGCCCGATCTCAGCGACGACGACGTGCTCGCCGTCGCCGACCTCGCCGGCGCGATCGGGCTCGACGGCGTGGTCGCCACGAACACCACGATCTCGCGGGTGGGGCTGGTCTCCAGCCCCGAGGCGATCGCCCGCGCCGGCGACGGCGGCCTCTCCGGGGCGCCGCTGCGACAGCGGTCGCTGGAGGTGCTTCGCCTGCTCCGCGGCCGGCTCGACCCGGCCACCGCGGTGGTCTCCGTGGGTGGGATCAGCACGGCAGCCGACGCCCAGGAGCGCCTCGACGCGGGTGCGGACCTGCTCCAGGCCTACACCGCGTTCATCTACGAAGGCGCGCTCTGGCCGTCCCGGCTGCAGCGGGAGCTGGCCGCGCCGGCCGACGACCGGGGCCGCACCGGGTCGACGCGATGACCCAGGCGACGCGGGGACCCCTCCGGGTCGAGGCGGAGGTGCTGAGCAACAAGCGGGCCGGCGCGTTCCACCACCTGACCCTGGTCGCCCCCGGCATCGCCGAGCGGTTCCGGCCCGGCAACCTCGTCGCGCTCGCCGTCGGCGGCCCGCTCAGCGACCGGCTGCTGAGACGCGCCCTGCCGGTGTACCGGGCCCGCGCCACCGGCACGTACCGCAGCACGGTCGAGGTCGTGCTCTCGGTCGCCGAGCCGGGGCAGGCCTGGCTCGCCGACCTCGCGACCGGGACCCGCGTCGACGTCGTCGGACCGCTCGGCCGTCCCTACGCGCTGCCCAAGGAGCCGGTGGCCTGCGTGCTGGCCGGCCACGGAGCGGCAGCCGCGTCGCTGTTCGGCCTCGCCGAACGACTGCGTGAGCGCGGGTGCACGGTGCACATGGTGCTCGGCGGGGCCACCGAGCGGGAGGTGCTCGGCGTGCTCGACGCCAAGCGGGCGGTGCGCACGGTCGTGGCCACCACCGAGGACGGCTCGCTCGGTGTCCGCGGCAGCGTCGCCGGCGTGCTGCCGGAGGTGCTGGAGCGGACCGCGGCCGACGTCGTCTACGCGGCCGGGCCCGTGAAGATGCTGCACGAGTCCGCGGCGGCCGCGGAGCAGCACGGCGCGTGGAGCCAGACCGCGGTCGACGTGGAGCTGATGTGCCTGACCGGCGCCTGCCAGACCTGCGTCGTGCCGGTGGTGGGGGAGGACGGGGTGTCGCGGATGGTGCGCGCCTGCGTCGAGGGGCCGGTGTTCCGGGGGGACCGCGTGCGCTGGGACGACCTGGGCGCCGTGCCGGCCGACGTCCGGGGTGCTCGCACGGAGGGTCCAGCCCGATGACACAGGTGGACCTCGCGACCGATCTCGGGGAGCTGACCCTGGCCAACCCGGTCATGGTGGCCGCCGGTTGCGGCGGCTCCGGGCGCGAGCTCGTCCCCTACGGAGACCTCGGCGACCTGGGTGCGCTGGTGACGCGCTCGGTCACCCTCGACCCGCAGGCCGGCGGCGTGCCCCCGCGGGCGGTGGAGACCGTCGGTGGCCTGCTCAACGACGCCGGTCCGCAGGGACCGGGGCTGCAGACCTTCCTCGCCACCGACCTGCCGTGGCTGGCCCAGCAGCGCGTGCGCACGGTGGTCTCCGTGGCCGGCGCGAGCCTGGGGGAGTGGACCGAGCTGGCCCGCCGGGTCGGGCTGAGTCCCGGCCTCTCCGGCATCGAGGTCAACCTGGCGTGGCCGGCCGGCAGGCTCGGCCGAGACTCCTACCAGGCAGGCAAGGTGCTCGCCGCGGTGCGTCGCGACGTGCCGCGCGGGGTGCCGGTCCTGGCCAAGATCCCCGCCGAGCTCCCGCACGCCGTCGACGTCGCCCGCTCGGTCGTCAAGGAGGGAGCCGACGCGGTCGTGGTCGCGGCTGCGGTCCCCGGCCTGGTGCTCGACGAGAGCACCCTCCGGCCGGCACTCGGCAGCGGCGGCGGGACGTTGAGCGGCCCGGCCCTGCACGCGGTCGTGCTCCGTGCCCTGTGGGAGCTGCACACCGCCCTGCCCGGCGTACCCCTGGTCGGCAGCGGCGGGGTCCGCAACGGGTTCGACGCCCTGGCGATGCTTGCCGCGGGTGCCCGCGCCGTCCAGGTCGGCACCGCCCTGCTGCACGACCCGACCTTGCCCGGACGCATCGTCACCGGGCTCACCGACGAGCTGGCTCGGCGCGGCTTCCCCTCGGTCGCCGCGGCCGTCGGCAGCGCCCACCGACCCACCGACCCGACGGGAGAGCTCTGATGACGTTCGGCACCCGGTTGCGCGAGGCCATGGACGCCCGCGGACCGCTCTGCGCGGGGATCGACCCGCACCCCGGCCTGCTCACCGACTGGGGTCTGACCGACAGCCCGGAGGGGCTGGAGACCTTCGCGATGACCGCGGTGGAGGCCTTGGCCGAGACGGCCGCGGCTCTCAAGCCGCAGTCGGCGTTCTTCGAACGGCACGGGTCCCGCGGCGTGGCGGTCCTGGAGAAGGTGATCGCCGAGGCCCGCGCCCGCGGAAGCCTCGTGGTGCTCGACGTCAAGCGCGGTGACATCGGATCCACCGCGCAGGCCTATGCCGACGCCTACCTCGACGCGTCCTCGCCGCTGGCCGTGGACGCGATCACGGCCAGCCCCTATCTCGGCTTCGGCTCGCTGGACCCGATGATCGACACCGCGCTGGCCAACGGAGCCGGCATCTTCGTCCTGGCGCTCACCTCCAACCCGGAGGGGCCGCAGTTCCAGCACGCGAGGACCGCGGACGGGCGCACGGTCGCCGGCGCCGTGCTCGACGCGATCGCGGCCCGCAACGCCGGAGCGGAGCCGCTCGGCTCGGTCGGTGCGGTGGTCGGCGCGACGATCGGGGAGACGTCGGAGAACCTGGCCGTCAACGGCCCGCTGCTCGTGCCCGGGCTCGGGGCGCAGGGCGGCACCCCGTCCGACGTACGCCGGATCTTCGGTGCCGCGGCGCGCAACGTGCTGGCCAGCAGCTCGCGGGAGATCCTCCGGGCCGGACCGGTCCGGTCCGCCCTGCGCGAGGCCGCGGCTCGCACAGCGCGGTCGCTCGAGGAGCTGGGGGCACCGTGAGCGCCGTACGTCGCTCCGCCGCTGCCGTGCTCGGGATCGTGGTGGCCGCGTCGCTGGCCGGCTGCGCCACCGAGACGGAGAGGTACTGCGACGCGATCGAGGACCAGAAGCAGGAGCTCTCCGACCTGGCCGCCCGGTCCGCGGACCCCGACACCGACGTGCTCGCCGAGACCCTCGCGGTGTGGCAGGACCTTCACGAGGCGGCTCCCGACGACATCGCCGACGAGTGGCAGACCCTGGTGTTCGCCCTCGAGGGGCTCGTCGACGCCTTCGACGCGGCGGGCACCACGCCGAGCGAGTACAACCCCGAGGAGCCACCGGCCGGGGTGTCGGAGGAGGAGGCGCAGCGGCTCGAGGACGCCGCAGCGGAGCTGGCCTCCCGCCGGGTCACCGCCGCCGGCGACGGCGTGGAGCAGCACGCCAAGGACGTCTGCAAGGTCGACCTCGGCCTCGGCGCGGGCTGAGCGGCCGGTCGCCCCGGCGCCGGCCCGCACGCCGCACCCGCGTTGCGGTGCGCTGCACGTCATGACTAGATTTCGGTCCGTCCGCTCTTCGCCCGGACGCACCCTGACACCTGACCGATGAGGACTGACACCGTGGCCCTTCCGCCACTCACCCCCGAGCAGCGCCAGGCTGCGCTGGAGAAGGCCGCGGCGTCGCGCCGCGAGCGCGCCGAGGTGAAGAACCGTCTCAAGCACTCCGGGGCCTCGATCGCGGAGGTCCTCGAAGAAGGCCAGCAGAACGAGGTCATCGCCAAGATGAAGGTGGTCGACCTCCTCCAGTCGATGCCGGGGCTGGGCAAGGTCCGCGCCCGCCAGGTGATGGAGCGTCTCAACATCTCCGAGAGCCGCCGCGTCCGCGGGCTCGGCGCGAACCAGATCGCCGCCCTCGAGCGCGAGTTCGGCTCCAAGTGAGCCGGTTGACCGTCCTGGCGGGCCCTACCGCGGTCGGCAAGGGCACCGTCGCCGCCGAGATCCGCAAGCACCATCCCGAGATCTGGATCTCGGTGTCGGTGACCACCCGCAAGCCGCGGCCCGGCGAGGTGCACGGCCGGCACTACTGGTTCGTCTCCGAGGAGGAGTTCGACGAGCTGGTCGCCGGCGACCAGCTCCTGGAGTGGGCGGTGGTGCACCGGGGTGCCCGTTACGGCACGCCGCGCAAACCGGTCGAGGACGCGATCGCCGAGGGGCGTCCGGCGCTGCTCGAGATCGACCTCAACGGCGCGCGTCAGGTCCGCCGCACCATGCCCGACGCGTTGTTCGTCTTCCTCGCGCCGCCCTCGTGGGAGGAGCTGGTCCGCAGGCTGGTCGGACGCGGCACCGAGACCCCCGAGGAGCGCGAGCGCCGGCTCGAGACCGCCCGGGAGGAGCTCGCCGCCGAGGCGGAGTTCGACGTGACGATCGTCAACACCGAAGTTCACGCCGCCAGCGAAGAGTTGGTAGCCTTGATCAAGAACGTGCCTTCACGTTCCTGACTCCGACCCCAAGACTCTGTGAGGCCTACAAGCGTGTCTGGCTCCCTGCCCGTTGCCGAGGGCATCACCCACCCGTCCATCGACGAGCTCCTGACGAAGACCGACTCGAAGTACAAGCTGGTCCTCTACAGCGCCAAGCGCGCCCGTCAGATCAACGCCTACTACTCGCAGCTCGGCGAGGGCCTTCTGGAGTACGTCGGTCCGCTCGTCGACACCCACGTGCAGGAGAAGCCGCTGTCGATCGCCCTCCGGGAGATCAACGAGGACCTCCTCACCTGTGAGGACATCGACCCCAACGCCGAGACGCCTGAGCCCACCGAGGCCTGAGCATGAGCTCGGCCGGGTCACCGGTTGACGGCGATCGCCGCCCTCACGTCGTTCTCGGCGTGAGTGGCGGCATCGCTGCGTACAAGGCCTGTGAGCTGCTGCGCCGGTTCACCGAGTCCGGGCACGACGTGACCGTCGTACCCACCGCCGCCGCACTGGAGTTCGTCGGGGCACCGACCTGGGCTGCGCTGTCGGGCAGGCCGGTGGCCACCGACGTGTGGACCGGCGTGCACGAGGTCCCGCACGTGCGGATCGGGCAGAGCGCGGACCTGGTCGTGGTGGCACCCGCCACCGCCGACCTCGTCGCCAAGGCCGCGCACGGGCTGGCCGACGACCTGCTCACCAACACGCTGCTCACCGCACGGTGCCCGGTGGTGCTCGCGCCGGCGATGCACACCGAGATGTGGGAGCACCCGGCCACCCAGGCCAACGTCGCCACCCTGCGCGAGCGTGGTGTGCTCGTGATCGAGCCGGCCGAGGGCCGGCTGACCGGCGCCGACACCGGCAAGGGCCGGCTGCCGGAGCCGGGGGAGATCTTCGAGGTCTGCACCGGGGTGCTGGCTCGTGGCGACGCCCACCGCTTCGCAGACCTCGCCGGCCGGCACGTGGTGGTCTCCGCCGGCGGCACCCGGGAGTACCTCGACCCGGTGCGATTCCTCGGCAACCGGTCCTCAGGGCTGCAGGGCTACGCCCTGGCGCGCGCCGCGGTCGCCCGCGGTGCCGAGGTCACCCTGGTGGCCGCCAACGTCACGCTGCCCGACCCGGCGGGAGCGAAGATCGTCCGGGTCGAGACCACCGCCGAGCTGCGGGACGCCGTGGTCGCTGTCGCCGTCAACGCGGACGCGGTCGTGATGGCGGCCGCGCCGGCGGACTTCCGGCCCAGCAGGTTCGCCGAGACCAAGATCAAGAAGTCCGACGACGGGTCCGCACCGGTCATCGAGCTCGACCAGACCCCCGACATCCTCGCCGAGCTCTCCCGCAACCGGCCCGCCCCGGGCGCCGTGGTGGTCGGGTTCGCCGCGGAGACCGGCGACGAGTCGGGGTCGGTCCTCGAGCACGCGCGCGCCAAGCTCGCCCGGAAGGGCTGCGACCTGCTCGTCGTCAACGACGTCAGCGGTGGCAAGGTGTTCGGGTCCACCGACAACGAGGCCGTGGTGCTGAGCACCGACGGCGAGCCCGTTCCGGTGCCGCGAGGGTCGAAGACCGCGCTCGCGCACGTCATCTGGGACCAGGTGCTGTCGCGGTTCGAGACCGTCTGAGGCCGGTCACCGACACCGGTTATCGTTCATGGAACGCACACAAGACCCGCAGCCCGAGCCGAAGGACGCGTCGCCGCGCGACGCCGAGACAGGGGAAACACCAGTGGCAGGACGCCTTTTCACCTCCGAGTCGGTGACCGAGGGGCACCCGGACAAGATCGCCGACCAGATCAGCGACACCATCCTGGACGCCCTGCTCGCCGACGACCCGCGCAGCCGGGTCGCCGTCGAGACGCTCGTGACCACCGGCCTGGTGATCGTCGCCGGCGAGGTGACCACGACGACGTACGCACCGATCGCCGAGCTGGTCCGCCGGAAGGTGCTCGACATCGGCTACGACTCCTCGCTCAAGGGCTTCGACGGCTGGTCGTGCGGTGTGCAGGTGGCGATCGGCGCGCAGTCGGTCGACATCGCCCAGGGCGTCGACGACGCCTACGAGGAGCGGCACGACCACTCGATGGACCCGCTGGACCGCCAGGGCGCCGGTGACCAGGGCCTGATGTTCGGCTACGCCTGCGACGACACCCCCGAGCTGATGCCGCTGCCGATCATGATCGCCCACCGGCTCTCGCAGCGCCTGGCCCAGGTCCGCAAGGACGGGACGATGCCGTACCTCCGTCCCGACGGGAAGACCCAGGTCACCATCGAGTACGACGACGAGGACCGTCCCGTGCGCGTGGACACCGTCGTGGTCTCGACCCAGCACGCCGCCGACATCCACCTCGACGAGATGCTCACCCCCGACATCCGCCGGCACGTGGTCGACCCGATCCTCGCCCAGTTCGACATCCCGTCGGACGGCTACAAGCTGCTGGTGAACCCCACCGGCCGGTTCGAGATCGGCGGCCCGATGGGCGACGCAGGCCTCACCGGGCGCAAGATCATCATCGACACCTACGGCGGCATGGCCCGCCACGGCGGCGGTGCCTTCTCCGGCAAGGACCCGTCGAAGGTCGACCGCTCGGCGGCGTACGCCATGCGCTGGGTGGCCAAGAACGTCGTCGCCGCCGGCCTGGCCCGGCGCTGCGAGGTGCAGGTCGCCTACGCGATCGGCAAGGCGCACCCGGTCGGCTTCTACGTCGACTGCTTCGGCACCGAGACGGTCCCGGTCGCCACGATCCAGAAGGCCGTGCTCGAGGTGTTCGACCTGCGGCCGGCGGCGATCATCCGCGACCTCGACCTGCTCCGGCCGATCTACGCCAAGACCGCCGCCTACGGCCACTTCGGCCGTGAGCTGCCGGAGTTCACCTGGGAGCGGACCGACCGGGTCGAGGCGCTCCGCAAGGCCGCCGGCATCTGACCGCCTCCGCCGGCCCGGCCGCCGCGCGAGCCGGCGCGAGCAAGGTACGTCGACCAGCCCGGCGTCCCGGCCGGCGCCGTGGATGAACCGACCGTCCACAGCCGCCGGGCAGGGCAGGCTCGAGCGTCGGTGCCGGCTGCGAGGATGAGTTCCATGAGCGAGCAGGCCGCCACCCCGGCAGGGGCAGCAGAGGAGGGTCAGCCTGCGCTCATGCCCGAGCTCGCCCGGGCCCGGGAGGTCGCCCGCGCCGCGAAGCAGCGCAGCGAGACCACCCGCAAGAAGGCCGCCGCGAAGCCCCCCGTCGAGCCGGCCGCTGTCGACCCGGTCGCGCAGGTGCTCGTCGACGTGCCGCTGGCGCACCTCGACCGGCCCTTCGACTACCTCGTGCCGGAGAAGATGTCAGCGACCGCGGTGCCTGGGGCGCGGGTGAAGGTCCGGTTCGCCGGTCAGGACGTGGACGGGTTCGTGCTGGCGCGTGTCGCCGAGAGCAGCCACGCCGGGCGGCTGGCCCCGTTGCGCCGCGCGGTGAGTGCCGAGCCGGTGCTCTCGCCGGCGGTCGCACGACTGTCGGCCTCGGTCGCGGCGAGGTACGCCGGCACCCGCTCGGATGTCCTCCGGCTGGCGGTGCCACCGCGGCACGCCACCGTGGAGAAGCAGCCCTCCGCTCCGGCGCCGCCCGCATCCGTGGACGTCACGGCCGCCGAGAAGGCCTGGTCGGCCTACGACGGGGGCGCGGCCTTCACCCGCCACCTCGCCGAGGGCGGCCACCCACGCGCGGTGTGGTCGGCGACCCCGGCCGAGGACTGGCCGCGCCTGCTCGCCCACGCCGCCGCAGCCACCTACGCCTCCGGACGCGGCGCGCTGCTGTGCCTGCCGGACCGCCGCGACGTCGAGCGGGTCGACGCGGCGCTGCGCGACGTGCTCGGTGACGGTCACCATGTCGTGCTCACCGCCGACCTGGGGCCGGCCGAGCGCTACCGCTCGTTCCTGGCGGTCGCCCGCGGCGCCGTCCGGGTCGTGGTCGGCACTCGGGCCGCCGCGTTCGCCCCCGTGCAGCAGCTCGGGCTGGTGGCGATCTGGGACGACGGCGACGACCTGTACGCCGACCCGCACGCGCCGTACCCCCACACCCGCGAGGTGCTGCTGCTCCGCGCCCACGAGGAGTCCGCCGGAGCCCTCGTCGGTGGGCACGCCCGCACCGTCGAGGCCGAGTTCCTGCTCCGCACCGGCTGGGCCGGACAGATCAGCGCCTCACGCGACGTGGTGCGCGAGCGAGGCGCCCAGGTGAGCATCGCCGGCGCCACCGACCGCGAGCTCGATCGGGACCCGTTCGCCCGGTCCGCGCGGATGCCGAAGGCAGCCTTCGACGCGATCCGCTCGGCCCTGGAGCACGGGCCGGTGCTGCTGCAGACCCCGCGACACGGATATGCCACCAGCCTTGCCTGTGACCGGTGCCGGACACCGGCTCGCTGCCGGACGTGCTCGGGCCCGCTGCGGGTGACTGCTGCCCACCGGCCGCCGAGCTGCGCCTGGTGCGGTGAGGAGGAGCGGGCCTGGGCCTGCCCCGAGTGCGGCGGCCGGGGGCTGCGCGCCCCTGTGCGCGGCGACCGTCGCACCGCCGAGGAGCTCGGCCGGGCGTTCCCCGCCGTGACCGTCCGGACCTCCTCCGGCGACCGGGTGCTCGACCGGGTGCCCGCGAAGCCTGCGCTGGTGGTCGCGACCCCGGGCGCCGAGCCGGTTGCCGACGGTGGCTACGCCTGCGTCGTTCTCCTCGACACCTGGCTGATGCTGGCGCGCACCGACCTGCGGACCACCGAGGAGTCGCTGCGCCGGTGGATGAACGCCGCCGCCCTGGCCCGTCCCGCGAGCGCCGGCGGGCGCGTGCTCGTCGTCGGGGAGAGCACCGAGCCGGTGCTGCAGGCGCTGCTGCGCTGGGACCCGGCGGGCTTCGCCGAGCGTGAGCTCGCCGAGCGGCAGTCCGCCCACCTGCCGCCGGCCTCCCGGCTGGTCACCCTCACCGGCGGCGAGGAGGCGGTGCTGTCCGCGCTCACCGGCCTGCAGCTGCCGGCCGGGGCGGAGGTGCTCGGCCCGGTGCCGGTCGAGGAGCGTCCCGGCCCCCGGGCCGCCGACGGTCCGCCCCAGACCAGGGTGGTCATCCGCGTTCCCCGGGCCCACGGAGCCGCCCTGTCCCGGGCACTGGTGGAGATGCAGGGGGTGCGCGACGCGAAGAAGCTCGAGCCGGTGCGGGTGCAGATCGACCCGGTAGCCCTGGGGTGACCGCGGACGAGCGAGCAGGTCCGTAGACTGGGCAGCCGCCCGGACGCACGACCGCCCGGGTCGCCGTCCCCCGACCCACGCCAAGGAGACCACGTGGCCGTCCAGCCCATCCGCCTCTTCGGAGACCCGGTGCTGACCACACCCGCGGTCGAGGTCGTCGACTTCGACAAGGAGCTGCGCCGCCTCGTCGAGGACCTCACCGAGACCATGCAGGACGCGCCGGGCGCCGGGCTCGCGGCCCCGCAGATCGGGGTCGGCCTGCGGGTGTTCACCTGGTACGTCGACGGCGAGCTCGGCCACCTGGTCAACCCGGACCTCTCCCTGTCCGAGGAGGAGCAGGACGGCCCCGAGGGCTGCCTCTCCATCCCGGACCTCACCTTCGACTGCAAGCGGGCGATGTCGGTGGTCGCTCGCGGCTGGAACATGTACGGCGACCCGGTCACCGTCGAGGGCTCGCAGATGCTGGCCCGGGCGATCCAGCACGAGACCGACCACCTCGACGGGATCTTGTTCATCGACCGGCTGGACCGGGAGACCCGCAAGGCCGCGATGAGGGCGATCCGCGAGGCGGAGTGGTTCGGGCAGACGCCGCCGACCGTGAAGGTCTCGCCGCACGCGATGAAGGGGTTCGGTCTCTGATGCGCGTCGTCTTCGCCGGCACCCCCGAGGTCGCCGTGCCCGCGCTGGAGGCGATCGCCGCCAGCTCCCACGAGCTCGTCGGCGTGGTCACCCGGCCGGACGCGCCTGCCGGGCGTGGCCGCAAGCTGGTGGCGTCGCCGGTCGCCCAGCGCGCCGAGGAGCTCGGCGTACCCGTCCTCAAGCCGCAGCATCCCAAGGACCCGGACTTCCAGGCCCAGCTCACCGAGCTCGCACCGGACTGCTGCCCGGTGGTCGCCTACGGCGCACTGCTGCCGCAGAGCGCGCTCGACATCCCCACCCACGGCTGGGTCAACCTGCACTTCTCCCTGCTGCCGGCGTGGCGGGGCGCGGCGCCGGTGCAGCACGCGATCTGGGCCGGTGACGAGATCACCGGTGCCACCACGTTCCGGATCGTCCGAGAGATGGACGCAGGGCCGACCTTCGGCGTGGTAACCGAGACGATCCGGCCCACCGACACCGCCGGGGACCTGCTCACCCGGCTCGCCCACAGCGGCGCAGGGCTGCTCGTGGCCACCCTCGACGGGATCGAGGACGGGTCGCTCGAGGCCCGGGAGCAGCCGACCGACGGGATCAGCATGGCCCCCAAGATCCTGGTCGAAGACGCCGAGATCGACTGGTCGGAGCCGGCGATGGCCGTCGACCGGCGGGTCCGCGCCTGCACGCCGGGGCCGGGGGCCTGGTCGACGTACGCCGGGGAGCGGGTCAAGATCGGCCCGGTCTCCGCGACGCAGGGCCGTGAGCCGCTGGCACCGGGCGTGCTGGAGGTGACCAAGAACGCCGTGTTCGTCGGCACCGCCTCCGATCCTGTGCAGCTCGGCGAGGTCAAGCCGTTCGGCAAGAAACAGATGCCCGCGGCCGACTGGGCCCGCGGTGCCCGGCTCGCCTCGGGCGAGAAGCTCGGTGGCTGACCCGAGGCGACGTCCACGCGCCGGACGCCCCCGTCCCGGCAAAGCCGCTCGCGGCTCCAAGGTCGACGCCTCGCGGCTGGTCGCCTACGACGTGCTGGTGGCGGTGCGCGAGCAGGACGCCTACACCAACCTGCTGCTCGCCGCGATGCTGCGCGAGCGGGGGCTCTCCGGGCGGGACGCGGCGTTCGCGACCGAGCTGGTGTCGGGGACGATCCGCCGGCAGGGCACCTACGACGCGGTGATCGCTGCCTGTGTGGACCGGCCGCTCGCCAAGGTCGATCTCGCCGTGCTGGATGCACTCCGGCTCGGGGCGCACCAGCTGCTCGGGATGCGAGTGCCGACGCATGCCGCCGTCTCGACCACCGTCGAGCTGGTCCGGCAGCGGGTCGGCCACGGTCCCGCCGGGTTCGTCAACGCCGTGCTCCGCAAGGTCGCCGGGCAGGACCTCGCCGGCTGGGTGCGCAGGGTCGCGCCCGACCCGGTGACCGACCCGGTCGGGTTCGCCTCGGTCGCCCACTCCCACCCGCGCTGGGTGGTGGAGGCACTGCGCGAGGCGCTGGGCCACGCAGCCGGTGGTGTGCCCGGCCTGGCGAGCGACGAGCGCGAGCTCGACGAGCTGCTCGCCGCCGACAACGCCCCACCGAAGGTGACCCTGGTGGCCCGTCCCGGACTTGCCACCGTCGAGGAGCTCGTCGCCGCCGGCGGCACTGCGTCGACCCGGTCGCCGTACGCCGTCGAGCTCGCCGCGGGTGACCCCGCATCGGTCCCGGCCGTCGCCGAGGGCCGGGCCGGTGTCCAGGACGAGGGGTCCCAGCTCGTGGCGCTGGCGCTGGCCCGGGCCGGCGTGGCGGGCCGCGACGCACAGTGGCTGGACATGTGCGCCGGGCCTGGCGGCAAGTCGGCCCTGCTGGCCGCGCTGGCAGCCGAGCGCGGCGCGCACGTCCTCGCCTCCGAGCGGCAGGTGCACCGCGCGGGGCTGGTGCGTCGCGCAACGGCCGCCGCGTCCGAGGGGCTGACCGGAGTGATCACCGCCGACGGCACGCGTCCGGCCTGGGCGCCGGGGACCTTCGACCGGGTCCTCGTCGACGCGCCGTGCTCGGGGCTCGGGGCTCTCCGCCGGCGCCCCGAGTCACGCTGGCGGCGCACCCCGGCCGACCTGGACACCCTCGTGCCTCTGCAGGAGGAGCTGCTCCGGTCGGCGCTCGACGCGGTCCGGCCGGGGGGAGTGGTGGCCTACGTGACCTGCTCGCCGGTCGTGGCCGAGACCTCCGCGGTGGTCTCCCGGGTGCTCGCCGACCGCCCCGACATCGTGCTCGAGGATGCCGTCCCGCTCTTCGCCGGCGTCCCCGAGCTGCACGCGGAGCAGGCCCGGTTGCCGGGGACGGTCCAGCTGTGGCCGCACCGGCAGGGCACCGACGCGATGTTCTTCGCACTGCTCCGCCGGCACGAGCAGCGGTAACGTCGGCGGCATGGCCGCCAAGTCACCGAAGTCGCCGCCCGTCGAGATCGAGGTCGACGACAAGGTCGTGCGGGTCACGAACCCCGACCGGGTCTACTTCCCGGCGCGCGGTGAGACCAAGCTCGACCTGGTCGAGTACTACCTCTCCGTCGGCGACGGCATCGTCAACGCGCTGCGTGAGCGGCCGTGCATGCTGCACCGGTTCCCCGAGGGGGTGTCGGGGGAGAAGGTGCACCAGAAGCGGGTGCCGCACGGCGCGCCGCCCTGGCTGGAGACGGTGCGGGTGAAGTTCCCCCGCTACAACCGGCACGCCGACGAGCTGTGCGTCACCGAGCTGGCGCACGTGATCTGGGCGGTGCAGATGTCCACCGTCGAGTTCCACCCCTGGAACTCCCGGCGCGCCGACACCGAGAAGCCCGACGAGTGGCGCATCGACCTGGACCCGATGCCGGACTGCCCCTTCGGCACGGTCCGCCAGGTGGCGCAGGTCGCGCACGAGGTGCTCGACGAGCTGGGTGCCACCGGCTGGCCGAAGACCTCCGGCGGCAACGGCATGCACGTCTACGTCCGGATCGAGCCGCGGTGGGGCTTCGCCGACGTACGACGGGCGGCGCTGGCGTTCGCCCGGGAGGTGGAACGGCGCGCACCCGACCTGGTCACCACCACCTGGTGGCGCAAGGACCGGGACCCGTCGAAGCTGTTCGTCGACTACAACCAGAACACCCGCGACCACACGATCGCGAGCGCCTACTCCGTGCGTGGCAACCCGGAGGCGACGGTGTCCACCCCGATCCGGTGGGCCGAGGTGGACGACGTCGAGCCCCGGGAGCTCACGATCGCCACCGTCCCCAAGCGCTACGCCGACCTCGGGGACCTGCACGCCGGCATCGACGACGCGGTGTTCGACCTGACCCCGCTGCTGGAGTGGGCCGACCGTGACGAGCGCGAGGGAGCCGAGCCACCGGCCGACCCGGACGAGGCGCAGTGACCCCGGTCTTCGAGGAGTGCCCGTGCGGCAGCGGGGCGCCGTACGCCGCCTGCTGCGGACCGATTCACGACGGGCGGCCTGCAGCGACCGCGGAGGAGCTGCTGCGCTCGCGCTACGCCGGCTACGCCCGAGGGCACCTGGACCACGTGTTCCGCACCTGGCACCCGCGGACCCGACCCGACGACCTGACCCCGACCCCGGGCCTGACCTGGACCGGGCTGGAGGTGCTGCGCACGGTCGCGGGCGGCGTTGGCGACGACACCGGGACCGTGGAGTTCCGGGCGCGGTTCCGCGACGCCACCGGTGAGCACGTGCTGCACGAGACCAGCCGGTTCGAGCGGCGAGGGGACGCTGGGTCTACGTCGACGGGGACCAGCACTAGGATCGAGCCCGACATGGGTATCCAGATCTCGCCGAGCCTGCTCGCCTCCGACTTCGCCAACCTCGCCGCCGAGGCCCGTCGCATCGCCAACGCCGACTGGCTGCACGTGGACGTGATGGACAACCACTTCGTGCCGAACCTGACCCTCGGCATGCCGGTGGTGGAGGCGCTCGCGAAGTCCGCCGACACCCCGCTCGACTGTCACCTGATGATCGAGGACCCCGACCGCTGGGCGCCGGGCTACGTCGAGGCGGGCGCCTCGTCGGTGACCTTCCACGTGGAGGCGGCCGCGGCTCCGGTGCGGCTGGCCCGCGAGCTGCGTGCGAAGGGCGCTCGCGCCGGGATGGGCCTGAAGCCGGCCACGCCGATCGAGCCCTACGAGGACCTGCTGCCCGAGCTCGACATGCTGCTGGTGATGACCGTGGAGCCGGGCTTCGGCGGCCAGGCGTTCCTCGACATGTGCCTGCCGAAGATCCGCCGCACCCGGCAGCTGATCGCCAAGCACGGCCTGGAGATGTGGCTGCAGGTCGACGGCGGGATCTCGCCGGAGACCGTCGAGCGCTGCGCCGAGGCAGGAGCGGACGTGTTCGTCGCCGGCTCGGCGGTGTTCCGCGCCGACGACCCTGCCGAGATGGTGGAGAAGCTGCGCTCGTCGGCGCAGGCGGCGTACCGGTCGGCCTGACCGGCGGGACTTGGCACGGCAAACCGGCACTTGGCACGGCCCGTGTGCCATGCCAAGTGGCAGTTTCCCAAGTTGACATGGGAATCCGCCCGGGGTGGGGGAGGTCACATGTGCGGGCGACGGGGTGGTGTGGCACCCTTGGCTCTGACGAGTGAAGAGCTCGCGTGCTCTGGGGTCGGTGTAATTCCGAACCGGCGGTGACAGTCCGCGACCCGTCCGCATCCAGCGGCCGGTTGACCAGGTGGAACTCCTGGACCGACGGTGAAAGTCCGGATGGGAAGCGCACGCAGGTCTCCGCCGTACGCCGCGACGCCAGCCACCGTGCCACGTCGGGACGTCGGCGACGGCCACGTCCACGCCCCGGGGTCCGCGACCGGACGAGAGGGGCACCGGTGGCCACCACCGCAGCCGAGCGCAGCGCGATGACGCGCGCCCTCGAGCTGGCGCAGACCCCGGGCGTCCCGAGCGGCCCCAACCCCCGCGTCGGCTGTGTCCTGCTCGCTGCCGACGGTTCGGTCGTCGCCGAGGGCTACCACCGCGGGGCGGGCACGCCGCACGCCGAGGTCGACGCGCTGCGGCGGGCTGGCGCGCGGGCGAGGGGTACGACGGCCGTGGTGACCCTCGAGCCCTGCAACCACACCGGGCGCACCGGCCCCTGTGCGCAGGCGCTCCTCGAAGCAGGCGTCAGCCGGGTCGTCTACGCCCAGGCCGACCCGAACCCGCTGGCCGCCGGCGGCGCCGAGACCCTTCGTGCCGCCGGGGTCGACGTCGAGCATGGCCTCCTGGCGGCCGAGGCGCTCGCGGTCAACCGGGCCTGGTCCTTCGCGGTGCGGCACGGCCGGCCGTTCGTCACCTGGAAGTTCGCCACGACCCTGGACGGACGCAGCGCGGCCGCCGACGGCACCAGCCGCTGGATCAGCTCGCCCGCCGCACGCCGGGACACCCACCGGCTGCGTGCACTCGCCGACGTGATCCTGGCCGGCACCGGCACCGTCCTCGCCGACGACCCCGAGCTGACCGTCCGCGACGCCGACGGCGCAGCGCTCGCCACCCAGCCGGTCCGCGCGGTGATGGGCCTGCGCGCGGTGCCGCCGACAAGCCGGGTGCACAACGACGCCGCGTCGACGCTGTTCCTGCCCACCCGCGACCCCGCCGAGGCGCTCGCCGAGCTGCACGCCCGCGAGCACCGCCACGTCTTCCTCGAAGGCGGCCCGACGTTGGCGGCCGCGTTCCTCCGCGCCGGCCTCGTCGACGAGGTCGTCGCCTACGTCGCCCCCGCACTGCTGGGCGCGGGCAGCCCGGCCGTCGCCGACCTCGGCATCGGCACGATCGCCGACGCGCTGCGGTTCGAGGTCGTCGACCTCTCCGTCGTCGGCGAGGGCAACGACGCCAACGCCCGGTTCACCCTCACCCCGATCCACCACGAGGAGCGCTGATGTTCACCGGAATCGTCGAGGAGCTCGGCGTCGTCGAAGGGGTCGTCGACCAGGGCGACGCGGTGCGGCTCACCGTCCGCGGCCAGCACGTCACCGTCGACGCCGGTCTCGGCGACTCGATCGCGGTCAACGGCTGCTGCCTGACCGTCGCCGAGCGCGACCAGGAGACGTTCACCGCCGACGTGATGCGCGAGACCCTCGAGAAGACCTCGCTGGGCGACCTCGGCCCCGGTGACCGGGTCAACCTCGAACGCGCGGTGACCCCGCAGACCCGGCTCGGCGGGCACATCGTCCAGGGCCACGTCGACGGCACCGGTGCGATCCTGCGGCGGGAGCCCAGCGAGCACTGGGAGGTCGTCGAGGTCGGCCTGCCCGCGTCGATCGCGCGGTACCTGGTGCCGAAGGGGTCGATCACCGTCGACGGCGTCTCGCTGACCGTGGTCGACGTACGCCCCGACAGCTTCACCATCTCGCTGATCCCGGAGACCCTCGCCCGCACCACGCTCGGCTTCAAGCAGGCCGGGGACCGGGTGAACCTCGAGGTGGACGTGATCGCCAAGTACGTCGAGCGCCTGCTCGACCCGACCCTGCAGAAGGACCGCGCGTGACCCCCCTGGACTGGCTGCTCGAAGGCAGCATCGGCATCGGCTCCTCGGCCATCCTCGTGCGCGAGGTGGTCGGCAACGGCTTCGGCCTGGCCAGCGCGGTCGGCGGCATGCGGCGCCGCGTGTGGGCGTGGCCGGTCGGCATCGCCGGCAACCTGGTGCTGTTCACGGTCTTCGTCGGCGGCATCCTGGACAAGCCGCAGGTGCACGACCTGTGGGGCCAGGCCGGACGTCAGGTCTTCTTCCTCGCGGTGTCGTCCTACGGCTGGTGGCGCTGGCGGCAGAGCCGCAGCCGCGGCGACGGAGACGGTGACGGCGCGATCATCCCGACCTGGGCCGGTCGCCGCGGCTGGGCCCAGCTGCTCGGCGGCGCCGTCGTCGGCACCGCGGTGTTCTACGTCGTGCTCGACCGCCTCGGTTCCTGGGGGCCGTTGCCGGACGCCTGGATCCTGACCGGCTCGATCCTGGCCACCTACGGCATGGCGCGCGGCTGGATCGAGTTCTGGCTGATCTGGATCGCCGTCGACGTGGTCGGCGTCCCCCTGCTGCTGCAGGCCGGCTACTACCCCTCGGCGGTCCTCTACCTGGTCTACGGGGTCTTCTGCGCCTGGGGGTTCTGGACCTGGGTCCGGCTCCGCCGCAGCATCGACGACCGGCCTGTCGACGACCGGGTGGAGGTGGCCGCATGACCACGCAGGCACAGGTCCGGCTCGACACCGTCGAGGAGGCGATCGCCGACATCGCCGCGGGCAAGGCGGTCGTGGTCGTCGACGACGAGGACCGTGAGAACGAGGGCGACCTGGTGTTCGCCGCCAGCAAGTCCACGCCCGAGCTGATGGCGTTCACGATCCGCTACTCCTCCGGAGTGATCTGTGCGCCGCTGACCGCGAGCACCCTGGACCGGCTCGGCATCCCACTGATGACGCCGCACAACCGCGACCGGCACCGCACCGCCTACACCGTCTCGGTCGACGCCCGCGACGGGGTGACCACCGGCATCTCGGCGGCCGACCGGTCCCGGACGGTGCGGGTGCTCACCGACTCGGCCACCGAGCCGTTCGAGGTCACCCAGCCCGGGCACGTCTTCCCGCTGCGCTACCAGGAGGGCGGCGTGCTGGTCCGCCCCGGGCACACCGAGGCGGCCGTCGACCTGGCGCGGCTGGCGGGCCTGCCGCCGGCCGGGGTGATCTCGGAGATCGTCAACGACGACGGGACCATGAAGCGCGGCCAGGAGCTGCGCGACTTCGCCGACGAGCACGGTCTGAAGATGATCTCCATCGACGACCTGATCCACTACCGACGCCGGCACGAGAGCCACGTCGAGCGGGTCGCGGAGACCCGGCTGCCGACCGCGCACGGCGACTTCACCGCCTACGGCTACCGGATCACCATCGACGACTCCGAGCACATCGCCCTGGTGCACGGCGAGATCGGCGACGGCGAGGACGTCCTCACCCGGGTGCACTCCGAGTGCCTGACCGGGGACGTGTTCGGCTCCCGACGCTGCGACTGCGGCCCCCAGCTGGAGGAGGCGCTCGAGCGGGTCGTGGCCGAGGGCAGGGGAGTGGTGGTCTACCTGCGCGGCCACGAGGGCCGCGGCATCGGCCTGGTCGCGAAGCTGCAGGCCTACCAGCTCCAGGACGGCGGCCGCGACACCGTCGACGCCAACCTCGACCTGGGGCTGCCCGCCGACGCGCGACACTACGGCACCGCGACCCAGATCCTGCGCGACCTCGGGGTGCGGTCGGTGCGGCTGCTGACCAACAACCCCGCGAAGACCTCGGGGCTCGAGGAGTACGGCGTCGCGGTCACCGAGCGCGTGCGACTCACCCCGCATCCCAACGACCACAATCTGGCCTACCTGCTCACCAAGCGGGACAGAATGGGCCACGACCTGCCCGACCTGGGCGGGCCGAGCACCGAAGGAGAGCCGGCATGAGCGGTGAAGGTTCGCCCCTGGGCACCGATGCGGGCGCGCCCGTCGACTGCCACGACCTCCGGGTCGCGGTCGTCGCGGCGAGCTGGCACCAGAAGGTGATGGACGGGCTCCTCGACGGCGCTGCTCGCGCGCTGGCCGACCACCAGGTCGAGGCGCCGACGATCGTCCGGGTCCCCGGGTCCTTCGAGCTCCCGGTGATCGCCGGCGCGCTCGCCGAGAAGCACTACGAGGCCGTGGTCGCCCTCGGCGTGGTCATCCGGGGCGGCACCCCACACTTCGAGTACGTCTGCTCCGCGGCCACCGACGGGCTGGCCCGGGTGGCGCTCGACAGCGGGGTGGCGGTCGGTTTCGGCCTGCTCACCTGCGACGACGAGGAGCAGGCGCTCGACCGCGCCGGCCTGCCCGGGTCGAGCGAGGACAAGGGCTACGAGGCAACCGCGGCGGCGCTGCGCACCGCGATGCTGCTGCGGGACGTCCGACGCGGCTACGCCCACTGATTCGCACCCCGCCAGGGAGCAGGGGTGGGCGTGAGCCACGTCTCGCGCGGCAGGAGCCACGGCGGGCCGGGTCGTCGTACGCCGTAGGCTTGACCCGCCCGCCGCGAGCAAGCGGACGTGGGCAGACCCTCACGGAAAGCACCTTGATGAAGACGTTCGACGAGCTCTGGGCCGAGCTCACCGAGAAGGCCCAGACCCGACCTGCCGGGTCCGGCACCGTCCAGGCGCTCGACGCCGGCGTCCACGCGATCGGCAAGAAGCTGGTCGAGGAGGCCGCCGAGTCGTGGATGGCCGCCGAGCACGAGGGGCCCGAGCGGGCGGCCGAGGAGATCAGCCAGCTGCTGTACCACGCACAGGTGCTGATGATCGCGAGCGGGCTGACCCTCGACGACGTCTACGCGCACCTGTGACCTGCTGACCCAGCCCGCCCGTTCCGGAAGGCCCACCATGACCACCACGCCCGCACCCGCGAGCACGCTGCGGGTGGCGATCCCCAACAAGGGATCGCTGTCCCAGTCCGCCTCGGAGATCCTGCGCGAGGCCGGCTACCGGCAGCGCACGGACTCCAAGGAGCTCGTGCTCGCCGACCCGGAGAACGACGTCGAGTTCTTCTACCTGCGTCCCCGGGACATCGCGCTGTACGTCGGCGAGGGCACCCTCGACATCGGCATCACCGGCCGGGACCTGCTCCTGGACTCCGGTGCCAAGGCCGAGGAGGTGCTCACCCTCGGCTTCGGGCGGTCGCGGTTCCGGTTCGCAGCCCGTCCCGGCACGGTCACCTCGCAGGACGACCTGCACGGCAAGCGGATCGCCACGTCGTACGACGGGGTGGTCCGCCGCTTCCTGGAGGAGCGCGGGATCGACGCCACGGTCACGCGGCTCGACGGTGCTGTGGAGACCAGCATCCAGCTCGGCGTCGCCGACGTCATCGCCGATGTCGTGGAGACCGGGTCGACGCTGCGCCAGGCCGGGCTCGAGGTGGTCCTCGACACGATCCTGGAGTCCGAGGCGGTGCTGATCACCCGCTCGGGTGCTGAGGTGCCGGCCGGTCTCGAGGTCTTCCGGCGGCGCCTGGAGGGCGTCCTGGTGGCCCGCGCCTACGTGATGATGGACTACGACATCCGCATCGACCACGTCGAGCAGGCGGTCGCACTCACCCCGGGAATCGAGAGCCCCACCGTCTCGCCGCTGCACCGCGAGGGCTGGGTCGCGGTCCGGTCGATGGTGCCCCGGGAGGGTGCCCAGCGACTGATGGACGCGCTCTGGGAGATCGGCGCCCGCGGCATCCTGGTGACCGACATCCATGCCTGCCGCCTCTGACGCCCCGGCGACCACCCTGCCGGTGACCTTCCGCCCGCTGGGGGTCCGGGTCGCGGTGGTCGTGCTGGGTCTGGGACTGGTCGCGGTGACCGCGGCGATCTGGTTCGCCTTCCCCGAACGCACCCGCGACGCCTTCACCGTGCTCCAGCAGCTCACCGTGCTCGGCTTCGGCCTCGCCTACGCGGTGATGGGGCACGCCATGGGCCGATGCCGGATCGACGCCCGCGGGGACGGGCTGCTGGTCGTCAACGGCTACCGGTCGCACTTCTACCCCTGGGCGCGGATCTCGCGGATCACCCTGCGCAACGGTGCCCCGTGGGGCCTGATCGAGCTGACCGACGGCACGACCGCGCCGGCGATGGGCATCCAGGGCTCCGACGGTGCGCGCGCCGTACGCCACGTCAAGCAGCTGCGCGCCATCCAGCGCTCGCGGCAGGTCAGCGAGGCCTGAAAAAGCAGGTGCGGTGCCGCGGCCGGCGCTCCTAGCCTCACGGCATGGACGCACCGACGCTTCGCCCGTTGGCCCCCGCCGACATCCCTGCCTGGAGCCGGCTGCTCGCCGCCGTGGAGGCCGCCGACCGGACCGGCGAGCACTACAACGAGGCGGACCTCGCCGAAGAGATGGCCAACCCGGACATCGAGGTCGGCAAGGACATCGTCGGCGCCTGTGCCGGTGAGGAGCTGGTCGGGTTCTTCGCGGTCTACCCTCGCTCCGGTGTCGAGGACGTCCACAAGATCGGGCTGGACGGTGCGGTGCACCCGGACTTCCGTGGCCGCGGGGTGGGCACCGTGCTCGCGGCCGCGATGCGCGACCGGGCCCTGGCCGCGCATGCCGAGCGCCACCCCGGTCTCGACGCGCTGCTGACCCTGAGGGGGCTGTCGGGCAACGTCGCTCAGGAGGACCTGTTGCGCGGGGTGGGACTGCTGCCGGAGCGGTGGAGCTTCGTCATGCGTGCGGACCTCGCCGGCGAGCTTGCCCCGGCGCCTCCGGTGGTCGCGGGGCTGGAGCTGCGCAGGTACGACGACTCCCTGGCGACTGCCATGCACGCCGCGCACAACGCCGCGTTCGTGGACCATCCGAACTTCGCGCCGTGGTCGACGGCGATGTGGAAGCAGTGGGTGACCGACAGCCGCAGCTTCCGACCTGAGCTGAGCTTCGTCGTGGTCGATCCCATGGCCCCGGGGGAGGTCGTGGCGTACCTGCAGACAAACGAGTACGACGCCTACTTCCAGAGCACCGGCAGGCGGGAGGCCTACGTCGGCAAGGTCGGCACCCGGCGCGAGCATCGCGGTCGCGGGCTGGCCGGTGCTCTGCTGGGGCACGCGCTGCTGGCCTACCAGGCGGCCGGGTACGACGAAGCCTCGCTCGACGTGGACTCCGAGAACCCCACCGGCGCGCTCGGGATCTACCGACGCGCCGGGTTCGAGGTGGAGAGCCGCTGGACCGACTACGCGGAGCGGGTCCCGGCCGGATCAGGGCGGGGATGACCAACGCCCCTGGCCCCGGGACCTGAGGAAGGAGACGGTGGGCTCATGAGATCGATCGTGTCGCGGTGCCTGCTCGGCGCACTTCTGCTGCTCGGCATCGGCCTGCTCAGCTCCTGCGCAGCCGGCCCCAACGACGTGCCCGCCGGTGCCGACCCCGCGGGGTTCTGGCTCGGCCTGTGGCACGGCTTCATCACGCCGGTGACGTTCGTGATCTCTCTGTTCACCGACGACGTGAACATCTACGAGGTGCGCAACAACGGCAACTGGTACGACTTCGGCTACGTGTTCGGGCTGGCGATGATCTTCTCCGGCGGAGGCGGCGCGGGGGCGGCGAGCCGGCGCTAGCCGAGCACGACTGCCGCGTCCGCCTCGCCGGTGCCGTCGACCAGCAGGTCGGCGCGTTCGCGGGTCCGCTCCCGGACGAACAGCGCGTCCTCGTCGGCCATCCACCGGCGCCACTGCGGTAGCAGTGCCTCGCCGTCGCGCTCGATGCCCCGGGCCAGCCGGAGCTGGGCCGGTGCCTCCACCCAGACCAGGGTGGTGACCGAGGAGGCGTACGACAACGCCCCCGACCCGACTCCCTCGACCACCAGCAGGTCCACCGGCGCCACCTCACAGGTCTCGCCGAACCGCTCCTGGTGCCAGTCGTAGCGCCCGTAGCGCGCGGTCCGGCCCTCGCGCAGGGGAGTGAGCACGTCGCGCTCGAGGGTCGCGCTCACCTGCGGCAGGCCGCCCCAGCCGTCGAGCAGGTCGTCGAGGTGCACCAGCGCCACCGAACCGAGGGCACCGGCGTGATCGACGACCGCGGCGGCCAGCGTCGACTTGCCCGAGCCGGCCGGCCCGTCGATGCACACCAGCCGACCGTCGGCCAGCGTCGGAGGGCGCATCGAGGCCGTCCACACGACCAGGTCGGCGACGTCGCGCACGCGTCGCTGCCAGGCGTCGCCCGTGGTCACCAGGCGTGCCCGAGCCCGCGGTAGGTGGGAACGGTGTCCTCGATGCGGGAGCCGGTCAGCAGGTGCACCTGACGGGTGTGCTCGGCGAGCTCGCCGGACTTCGCGTGGCGGAACCAGACCAGGTCACCGATCGCGAGCAGGTCCGCGCCGGGGCCGACCAGCGGGGTCTGCACCTCACCGGCTCCCTCCAGCGTCGTGAGCGCCAGCCCCGGTGGCGCCCAGGGCAGCGGCGACCGGTCGGTCCCGGTGGCTCCGGAGGCGATCAGCCCGCCGCCGGCCACCGTCACCACGCCGGGGGACGGCCGACGCACCACCCGGAGGCCGAAGAAGGCCGCGGGGTGCGGGACGAAGCTGCGGTAGTGGTCGAACAGGTGCGGCACCAGCAGTCCGGAGCCCGCGGTCACCTCGGTCACCACCGGATCGGCCGCGGACGTCTCGAGGCTGCCCGACCCACCGGCGTTCCACAGCGGCATCGCGCACCGCTCCCGGAGCGCCGCGGCGACCTCGGCCCGACGGGACACCAGCTGCCTGACGGAAGCCTGTTTCATCCGGCGCACCGCGGCGGACCGGGCCGCCTGGCCGGGAACGTCGTCGGGGACTCCGGCGACCTGACCCTCGTAGGTCATCACCCCGGCCAGCTCGAAGCCGGGGCGGCGCAGGATCTCGTCCACCAGCGCCACCACCTGGGCGGCGTGAGTCAGGGGGGAGCGGCGGGGGCCCACGTGGGCGCCGGCCAGCCTCAGGCCGGCGTCGACGTCGACGGCCACCCGCACCACCGGCCCGCCGGGCCCACGCACCCGGTCGACGAGGTCGAGGTGCTCGGTCGCGTCGACCATCAGCGTCACCCTGGCGGCGAGGTCCTCGTCGCCACAGAGCCGCGCCAGCGCCGGCAGGTCCACGCTGGGGTAGCCCATCAGGACGTCGTCGCTGACCTGCTGCTCGGCGAGCCACAGCGCCTCCCTGAGCGAGTAGGCCAGCACTCCGGCGTACCCGGGGCGGGCCAGTGCCCGGCCGATCAGCTCGGGGACCCGCAACGACTTCGACGCCACCCGGATCGGCTTGCCGCCGGCACGCCGGACCAGGTCCTCGGCGTTGCGGTCGAAGGCGTCCAGGTCGACCACGACGGTGGGGGTCGGCGGTTGCTCGGACAGTGCCGACACGGCTCGGTCGAGCCGGGCGGCGAGCCGGTGGCGGTCGACGGCTGCCGCGAGGTCCGCGCGGCTCACGAGATGCCGTGCCGTTTCAGGATCGCCTCGATGTCGGCCAGGTCGTCGTCGGCGGCGGGCGTGGCCGCCGTACCGCCAGGACGGGCCGGGGGCTGCGAGGGCGCGGCGGGCAGCGCAGCCTCCTTGCGGGAGCGCGGTGCCGAACCCACCCCGCGCCGGCCGAGAGCACCGGCGACGACGAAGAGCAGCGCCGAGACGCCGGCCACCGCGATCCCGAACCAGACCGACGGGCTGAGCACGAGGCGGGCGGCCCAGTCGACCACCGCGTCGCCGATCCGCCACAGCAGCCGCAGGGTCCCGGTGAGGTAGGCCGCGGCCGGCAGCAGCGCCACTGCCAGCATCCGGAGCCCGGCGACCGGCCCTCGGCGACGCCAGAACGCGACCGTGCCGACGAGCCCGAGCAGGGTCAGGACCGCGGTCAGTGCCTGCCAGGTGATGGTGTCGAACGAACCCACGGCACCAGCCTGTCACACCCGGCGGGGCCGGGTGCGGCCTGTGTTGGCAGACTGGCCGGATGCGCACCATCGCAGATCCCGGGTTCGCCGGTGACGACGGCTCCGTGGCCGCGGAGGTGGCCGCCGCCCTGGCCGCCTACGCCGGTGACCCGTCCGGGCTGCACCACCGCACGCTCGCGACCCTGCAGGACAGCCGGCTGCTGGTCCCGGTGGTCGCGGTTCTCGGCGAGGTGGAGTACGACGAGCACGGGCTCGCCCATGACAAGACCTCCGACATGGCGACCGTGCTGATGCGGGGCAAGGACGGCCGGCTCGCCCTCCTGGCCTTCACCGGCACCGACCCGCTGCACCGCTGGAACCCCGAGGCGCGCCCCGTGCCGGTGACCGTACGTCAGGCGGCGCAGGCCGCGGTGCACGACGACGCCGCCGCACTCGTCGTCGACGTCGCCGGACCGGTGATGCTGGTCGTGGAGGCCGACGACCTGCGGTCGCTCGCCGACGGGTTCCGCCTGGTCGAGTCCGCCGGCGGTTGGGCCTGGGCCCGGCTCAGCGAGCCCGCTGGGGGCGCACCGGACCGGTGAGCTTCTCGCCGGGGCCCTCGCCGGGGGCGTCCTCGATGTCCGAGGCCTCCCGGAACGCCAGCTGGAGGGTGCGCAGCCCGTCGCGCAGCGGCGCGGCGTGGTGGTGCCCGAGCCGGGGCGCCGCCGCGGTGACCAGGCCCGCGAGCGCCTCGATCAGGGTGCGTGCCTCGTCGAGGTCGACGTGGTCGGGGAGGTCCTCGGCCAGGCCCAGGTTGACCGCGGCCGAGCTCATCAGGTGCAGCGCGGCGGTGGAGACGATCTCGATGGCGGGGACGTCGGCGATGTCGCGGGAGGTGGCCTCGGCCGCGCCCATGGCGACCTCGGAGGGCATGTCGGTCATGTTCCCAGGGTGTCACGGCCGCCGCGATGTGCGTTCGGCGGTGGTCTGCGGGTATGCTTGCCGGGACCGATCTCGATGATCGGCCGTCTGTGTGCCCCGGCCACCCCCTTGGGAACACCCGGAGCCTGCAGATGGTTGACCATCACGAGATCTGACAAGCGGAGACCAGTTCTCCCACCCGCATCGACCCCCGGGTCGTCGGGTCCGGTCGCGAGGAGCATCTCGCACGGCGCACGCCGGGTGGGGCGCGTCTCGCCAGGCGTCGAGCCTGGTCCGCGGTGGCGACACCGCCGGACCCGGACGTCGTCGAGGCTGGCTTCCGCTTGTGTGTCGAGCGGAGGCCTTTTTTCTTGCCCAACGGGCACGGGGCCGCCGGGCGACCAGGTCAGCCCACAAGACCCACCCCAGGAGGACCCATCAGCACAGAGCTGCGCATCAACGACCGGATCCGGGTGCCCGAGGTCCGGCTCGTCGGCCCGAACGGCGAGACCGTCGGCATCGTTCGCATCGAGGACGCACTGCGCCTGGCGCAGGAGGCCGACCTCGACCTCGTCGAGGTCGCACCGACTGCGCGTCCGCCCGTCTGCAAGCTCATGGACTACGGCAAGTTCAAGTACGAGAACGCGCAGAAGGCGCGCGAGGCTCGTCGGAACCAGACCAACGTGGTCATCAAGGAGATGAAGCTCCGGCCGAAGATCGACGCGCACGACTACGAGACCAAGAAGGGTCACGTCGTGCGGTTCCTCCGGCAGGGCGACAAGGTCAAGATCACGATCATGTTCCGCGGTCGTGAGCAGCACCGTCCCGAGCTCGGGTTCCGGCTGCTCCAGCGCCTGGCCGAGGATGTGACCGACCTCGGTTTCGTGGAGTCGGCCCCCAAGCAGGACGGCCGCAACATGATCATGGTCCTCGGCCCGCACAAGAAGAAGGCCGAGGCCAAGGCGGAGGTCAAGGCGGAGAAGGCCGAGAAGGCCGCCGAACGGGCCGCCGAGCGCGAGGCGGAGCACGCCGAGCGTTCCGCCGGGGCGACCGCGGCGCCGGTCGAGTCGAAGAAGCCGAAGCGTCGCTCGGAGAACCTCGACCCAGACATGTGACACCAGCCCGTCCGGGCACGGACGGGCGCGAGAGAACCGAAAAGGACAACCAATGCCGAAGATGAAGGCGCACTCCGGTGCGAGCAAGCGCTTCAAGGTGACCGGGTCGGGCAAGCTGCGCCGCCAGAAGGCCGGCCGCCGCCACCTGCTCGAGCACAAGCCGTCGACCCTCACCCGCCGCCTCGCCGGCACCGAGGACGTCGCCAAGGCAGACGTCAAGAAGGTCAAGAAGCTGCTCGGCAAGTGACCTCGCGGTCACCTCGCCGGTCCCCGAACACGTAGAAGCATCAAGGAGTAAGAAGTGGCACGCGTCAAGCGGGCAGTCAATGCCCAGAAGAAGCGCCGGGTAACCCTCGAGCGCGCGTCCGGCTACCGCGGTCAGCGCTCGCGCCTCTACCGCAAGGCCAAGGAGCAGGTCACCCACTCGCTGGTGTACAGCTACCGCGACCGTCGCGCCAAGAAGGGCGAGTTCCGCAAGCTGTGGATCCAGCGCATCAACGCCGCGGCCCGCGCCAACGGCATGACCTACAACCGGTTCATGCAGGGCCTCAAGGCCGCCGGTGTCGAGGTCGACCGCAAGATCCTCGCGGACATGGCCGTCAACGACGCCGCCACGTTCACCGCCATGGTGGAGCTGGCGAAGGCGAACCTCCCCGAGGACGTCAACGCCGAGAAGGCGTCCGCCTGATCGCTGCGGCGACCACCGGGCAACCCACGTCGATGGCGAGTCTCCCTGCCGACCCGACCGTGCTCTCCGCGAGGAGTGGCCGGGTCAAGGCGGTACGGAGGCTCGCCAGACGCGTTTCCAGGGCCGAGACCCGGCTCTTCCTCGCCGAGGGGCCGCAGGCGGTCCGCGAGGCACTCGAGCTGGCCGGCTGTGTGGCCGAGGTGTTCGCGCTGCCGCGCGCGGCCGAGGCGCACCCCGAGCTCAGCGCCCGTGCGGCGGACCAGGGCATCGCCTGGCACCTCGTCGACGACGACGCGCTGCGGTCGCTCGCCGAGACCGTGCACCCGCAGGGCGTGGTCGCGGTGTGCCGGTTCCTGGACCGGCCGCTGACCGCCGTACTCCCCGAGCCGCCCGTGGCCACCCCGGCGCTCGTGGCGGTGTGCGCGGACGTGCGCGACCCGGGCAACGCCGGGACGGTCATCCGGTCCGCGGACGCTGCCGGTGCTTCCGCGGTGGTCCTCACCGGGAGCTCGGTCGATCCCTACAACGGCAAGGCGGTGCGCGCCAGCGCCGGCAGCCTGTTCCACCTCGGACTGGCGATCGAGCCCGACACCGCGGAGGTGGTGGCCGAGCTCCGCCGCCGGGGCTTCCTGGTGCTCGCCGCCGACGGCGCCGGGGAGACCGACCTCGACCGCGCACTCGACGACGGCCTGCTCGACCTCCCCACCGCGTGGTTGTTCGGCAACGAGGCCTGGGGCCTGCCCGACGAGGTCGCCGCACTGGCCGACCACCGGGTGCGGATCCCGATCCATGGCCGCGCCGAGAGCCTCAACCTGGCCACGGCAGCAGCGGTCTGTCTCTACGCCTCGGCGGGCGCGCAGCGACGCGCGGCACGCTGAGCGCGACGAGTCGCAACGCCCGGTTTCAACCACTAGCCTGGGCTGCGTGCCGTTCCTCCCCGAGCCCGTCGACCCGCTGAGCTTCGACGCGCTGCCCGACGGAGTGATCCTCGCCGACCAGACCGGCACGGTGGTCGGGATGAACGCCGCCGCCCGGATGATGCTGCGCACCGGCGACGGACGCGGCAAGCACCTCTCCGACGTGGTCGCGCTCCAGGACCAGGCCGGCAACGACTGGTACACCACCGTCGGCCTGTACGACGGTCCGCGGCTGCGCTCCGGGATCCCCGAGCAGTCGTGGTTCCTCGCCGACGGCACCGAGCTGCTGCTCACCGTGCGGATCCTGCGCGAGGGCAAGCAGGGCCCCACCCGCGGGGTGGCCCTGTGCCTGCGCACCTCGCGCGCACGCGCCCGGCTCGACCGCGAGCGCTCCGACCTGGTCGCCACCGTCGCGCACGAGCTGCGCTCGCCGCTGACCGGCGTGAAGGGCTTCGTCGCCACGCTGCTCACCAAGTGGGACCGGCTCAACGACGACCAGAAGAAGCTGATGCTCACCACGGTCAACTCCGATGCCGACCGGCTCACGCGGCTGATCGCGGAGCTGCTCGACGTGGCCCGGATCGACACCGGCCGGCTGTCGCTGTACCCCCGGCCGCTGGACTTCACCCCGGCCGTGGAGCGGGTCCTGGACTCGGTGCGGGCGGGCACGGGACGCGAGATCGTGCTCGACGCCGCGCCCGACCTGCCGCGGGTGCACGCAGACCCCGACAAGTTCGTGCAGGTGGTCACCAACCTCGTGGAGAACGCCGTGCGGCACGGCGAGGGCGTGGTCCGGCTCACGCTCGGCCCGACCGGCGACGGCGATGCGTTCCGCGGGGTCCGGATGCACGTCGACGACCAGGGTGAGGGGATCAGCCCGGAGATCCGCAACCGGGTCTTCACCAAGTTCTGGAAGCACGGGGTGCGCGGCGGGTCCGGGCTGGGGATGTACATCGTGCACGGCCTGGTCACCGCCCACGGTGGCGCGGTGGAGATCGGCGACGCGCCCGGAGGCGGCGCCCGGATCACCGTGACCTGGCCCGCCGAGGACCTCCGCGAGGAGTGAGTCCAGCGGGCGAATCCGGTTCGCGCTGCGGCGCGGGCAGTTCCTAGACTGGTGCGTGCACCCACCACCCGCCGCCCCGTGAAAGGCAACCATGTCGGGCCCGAACACCGATTACGACCCCGTCGAGGTCACCCCGTTGCGCGCCGACGAGGTCGACGCCATGCGCGACGCAGCGCTCGCGGCGATCGCCGAGGCCGGTGACCTGGAGGAGCTCAAGGCGGTCCGGCTCGCCCACGCGGGGGAGCGCTCGCCGCTCGCCCTGGCGAACCGGGAGATCGGTGCCCTCCCGCCGCAGGCGCGCAAGGAGGCCGGGATGCGCGTGGGCCAGGCCCGCGGCGCGGTCAGCAAGGCGCTGGCCGAGCGGCATGAGGTGCTGCAGGCCGAGCGCGAGGCCCGGATGCTGGTCGAGGAGACCGTCGACGTCACCGTCCCGTGGGACCGCGAGCCGCAGGGCGCCCGGCACCCGCTGACCACCATCCAGGAGACGATCGCCGACGTGTTCGTCGCGATGGGCTGGGAGGTCGCCGAGGGTCCCGAGGTGGAGGCCGAGTGGCTCAACTTCGACGCTCTGAACCTCGGCCCCGACCACCCGGCGCGGACCATGCAGGACACCTTCTGGCTCGAGCCCTCCGAGGGCGGGCTGGTGCTGCGCACCCACACCTCGCCGGTGCAGGCGCGGACCATGATCACCGAGCAGCCGCCGATCTACGTCGTCGTGCCGGGCCGGGTCTACCGCACCGACGAGCTCGACGCGACGCACACCCCGGTCTTCCACCAGGTCGAGGGGCTCGTCGTCGACAAGGGCATCTCGATGGCGCACCTGAAGGGCACCCTCGACCACTTCGCCGAGGCGATGTTCGGCGAGGGCATCACGACCCGGTTCCGCCCGTCGTACTTCCCGTTCACCGAGCCCAGCGCCGAGGTCGACCTGGTCTGCTTCGTGTGCCGCGGCACCGGCCGCGACAGCAGCGGCGAGCAGGACTGTCGCACCTGCAAGGGCGAGGGCTGGATCGAGTGGGGCGGCTGCGGCGTGGTCAACCCCCGGGTGCTGACCGCCTGCGGCATCGACCCCGAGACCTACTCCGGCTTCGCGTTCGGCATGGGCCTGGAGCGGACCCTGATGTTCCGCCACGGCATCGGGGACATGCGCGACATCGTCGAGGGCGACGTCCGGTTCACCCTGCCCTTCGGAATGGAGATCTGATGCGGGCCCCGCTTTCCTGGCTGCGTGAGTACGTCGACCTGCCCGCCGACCTCACCCCGGAGGACCTCGCGCACCGGATGACCATGCTCGGGCTGAAGCTCGAGTCCCTGGAGGCCCCCGGCGCCGAGATCGAGGGCCCGCTCGTCGTGGGCCGGGTGCTCGGCTTCGACGACGAGCCGCAGAAGAACAGCAAGGTGATCCGGTGGTGCCGGGTCGACGTCGGACCCGAGCACAACGACGCCGACGGCGGGCGCGGCATCGTCTGCGGTGCGCACAACTTCGCCGAGGGCGACCTGGTCGTGGTCTCCCTGCCCGGCTCGGTGCTGCCCGGACCGTTCCCGATCTCCGCGCGCAAGACCTACGGTCACGTCTCCGACGGCATGATCTGCTCCACCCGGGAGCTCGGCACCGGCGACGACCACGGCGGGATCCTGGTCCTCGACCCGCGGCTGGAGCCGGACGTGAAGCCCGGCGACGACGCGATCGAGCTGCTGCACCTGCGCGACCACGTGATCGAGTTCGAGATCAACCCCGACCGCGCCTACGGGCTGTCGCTGCGCGGGCTGGCCCGTGAAGCCGCCCTGGGCTTCGGCGTCGGCTTCCACGACCCGGCGGTCCGTGAGGTGCCCGCACCCAACGACGCCGGCTACCCGGTGCGCGTCGAGGCGCCGGACGGCTGTCCGGTGTTCGCGACCCGGACGGTCACCGGCTTCGACCCGAGCGCGCCGACCCCGCGCTGGCTCGCCCGCCGGATCCAGCTGGCCGGGATGCGCCCGATCTCGCTCGCCGTCGACATCACCAACTACGTGATGCTCGAGCTTGGCCAGCCGATCCACGGCTACGACGGCGACAAGCTGCAGGGCCCGATCGTCGTACGCCGGGCCCGGCCGGGGGAGAAGCTCACCACGCTCGACGACGTCACCCGCGACCTCGATCCCGAGGACCTGCTGATCACCGACGACCGGGGACCGATCGGCCTCGCCGGGGTGATGGGCGGCCAGGAGACCGAGCTCAGCGCGACCACGACCCACGTGGTCATCGAGGCGGCGCACTTCGAGCCCACCTCGATCTTCCGCACCGCCCGCCGGCACAAGCTGCCCTCGGAGGCCTCCAAGCGCTTCGAGCGTGGCGTCGACCCGCTGCTGCCCGCCTACGCCGCGGACCGGGTGGCCGAGCTGCTGGTCGCATTCGGTGGCGGCACGGTCACCGACGGGGTGACCTACGTCGGCAGCCCGCCGGAGGCCGCCGACCTCGTCATCGACGCCGGACTGCCTGCCCGGATCAGCGGGATCGACATCCCGGCCGACACCGCAGCGGAGCACCTGCGCGCGGTCGGCTGCGCGGTCGCCGTGGACGGGGACCGGCTCACGGTCGCGCCGCCATCGTGGCGGCCCGACATCACCGACCCCTACGACCTCGTCGAGGAGGTCGTCCGCGTGGTCGGCTACGACCGGGTGCCCTCGGTGCTGCCGAGCGCCCCGACCGGTCGCGGGCTGACCCGCACGCAGCGGCTGCGTCGGCGTGCCGGGCGGGCCCTGGCGGGCTCCGGCTACGTCGAGGTGCTGACCTACCCGTTCGTGGGCGAGGCCGACTGGGACGCGCTCGCGCTCGACGCCGACGACGACCGCCGGCGCACCGTGCGGGTGGCCAACCCGCTGTCGGAGGAGGAGCCGGAGCTGCGCACCACGCTGCTGCCCGGCCTGCTCAAGACGCTGGCCCGCAACGTCGGCCGCGGGATCAGCGACGTCGCCCTCTTCGAGCAGGCGCCGGTGTACCTGCCGGGGCCGGGGGAGCGGACGGCGCCGATCCTGGGCGTCGACCGCCGGCCCACCCCCGAGGAGTGGGCCGAGCTCCAGGCCGCCGTCCCCGACCAGCCGATGCACGTAGCGGTCGCGCTGGCCGGTGAGCGGGAGCGCTCGGGATGGTGGGGCAAGGGCCGCCAGGCCGAGTGGGCCGACGCGGTGGAGGCGGTGCGCCGCCTGGCGCGCACGCTCGGCGCCGAGGTGGACGTGCGCTCCGCGAGTCGCGCTCCCTGGCACCCGGGCCGCTGCGCCGAGGTGCTGCTCGACGGCGCCGTCGTCGGTCACGCCGGTGAGCTGCACCCCAACGTCTGCAAGGCGTTCGGTGTCCCGCCGCGCACGGCGGTGGCCGAGGTGGACCTCGACGCGCTGATGCTGGCCGCGGCCGACGTCGTCCCGGCCCCGGCGTTCTCGACGTACCCCGTGGCGAAGGAGGACGTCGCGCTCGTGGTCGACGACACGGTTTCGGCGGCCGCGGTCGCGGGAACGCTGCGAGAAGGTGCCGGTCCGCTGCTGGAGTCGCTGCGGCTCTTCGACGTCTACACCGGCGAGCAGGTCGGTGCCGGCAAGAAGTCGTTGGCCTTCGCCCTGCGGTTCCGGGCACCCGACCGCACGCTCACCGATGCCGAGGTCGCCGAGGCTCGGGAGACCGCGGTCCGGCTGGCCGCGCAGCGACATGGGGCGACGCTCCGGTCCTGAGCGCAACTTGCATGCCCATGCACTTTCCCGTATGGTCATGCGCATGTCTGAGGCGAGGAACGTCAAGGTCGCCGTCGCCGGCGCCAGCGGGTACGCCGGGGGCGAGGTGCTACGCCTGCTCCTGGACCACCCGGCCGTCGAGATCGGTGCGCTGACCGCCGGCTCCAATGCCGGTGAGCGGCTCGGCCGGCTGCAGCCGCACCTGGTCCCGTTGGCCGACCGGGTCCTCGAGGACACCACCGTGGAGGTGCTGTCGGGCCACGACGTGGTCTTCCTGGCGCTTCCGCACGGACAGTCCGGCGAGATCGCCAAGGCACTGCCCGACGACTGCGTCGTGATCGACTGTGGTGCGGACTTCCGGCTCGCCGACGCTGGGTTGTGGGAGAAGTTCTACGGCGGGCAGCACGCCGGCTCGTGGCCCTACGGCATGCCCGAGCTGCGTGGCCAGCGCGACCGGCTCGCCGGCGCGACCCGGATCGCGGTGCCCGGCTGCTACCCCACGGTCTCGACTCTCACCATCGCCCCGGCGGTTGCGGCCGGGGTGGTCGATCCCTCCGACGTGGTGGTCGTGGCCGCCTCCGGCACCTCGGGCGCCGGCAAGGCCGCCAAGCCGCACCTGCTCGGGTCGGAGGTGATGGGCTCGGCGAGCGCCTACGGCGTCGGCGGGACCCACCGGCACACCCCCGAGATCATCCAGAACCTCTCCGGGCTCACCGACGAGCAGGTGCGCGTCTCGTTCACCCCGATGCTCGTCCCGATGCCTCGCGGCATTCTGGCCACCTGCTCGGCGCCCCTGACCGGGCAGCTCTCCGCCGAGGACGCCCGCGCGATCTACGCGAAGGCGTACGCCGACGAGCCGTTCGTCCAGGTGCTGCCCGAGGGGCAGTGGCCGCAGACCAAGTCCGTCGTCGGGTCCAACAGCGTGCACGTGCAGGTCACCGTGGACGCCGACGCCGGACGGCTCGTCGCCGTCGGCGCCGTCGACAACCTCGCCAAGGGCACCGGCGGCGCCGCGGTCCAGTGCATGAACCTCGCGCTCGGTCTGCCCGAGACCACCGGTCTCACCACGGTCGGTCTCGCGCCGTGAACCCCGCCTCCGCCCGGACCACCGGCCGGACCGCACCCGAAGGAACATCATGAGTGTCACCGCCCCCAAGGGCTTCCGTGCGTCCGGCGTGGCCGCCGGCCTGAAGTCCACCGGCGCCAAGGACATGGCGCTGGTCGTCAACGACGGGCCCCAGCACGCCTCCGCGACGGTGTTCACCAGCAACCGCTGCAAAGCCAACCCCGTGCTGTGGAGCCAGGAGGTCGTCAAGGACGGTGTCGTCCGCGCGGTGATCCTGAACTCCGGCGGTGCCAACTGCTACACCGGCGCCGAGGGCTTCCAGACCACGCATGCCGTCGCCGAGCAGACCGCCGGCGCGCTCGGGATCGGGCCGATCGACGTGGTGGTCTGCAGCACCGGCCTGATCGGCCTCAGGAACGACCGCGAGGACCTCCTCGCCGGCGTGGACGCGTGTGCGGCGGCCCTCTCGGTCGACGGCGGCCGTGACGCCGCCGAGGCGATCATGACCACCGACTCGGTGAGCAAGGGGGTCGTCGTCGAGGGCAGCGGCTGGACGATCGGCGGGATGGCCAAGGGCGCCGGGATGCTGGCCCCCCAGCTGGCCACGATGCTCGTCGTACTCACCACCGACGCCAAGATCACCGCGCAGGAGGCGGACCAGGCGCTCCGCGCAGCGACCCGGGTCAGCTTCGACCGGCTCGACTCCGACGGCTGCATGTCCACCAACGACACCGTGACCCTGCTGGCCAGCGGCGCCTCGGGGATCACCCCGACGCTCGAGGACTTCACCGAGGCGCTGACCCGGGCCTGCACGGACCTCGCGATGCAGCTGCTGGCCGACGCCGAGGGCGCCGACCACGAGATCGCGATCACCGTCCTGAACGCCGCGAGCGAGGACGACGCCGTGGAGGTCGGACGCTCGGTCGCCCGCAGCAACCTCTTCAAGGCAGCCGTCTTCGGCAAGGACCCCAACTGGGGCCGCGTGCTCGCCTCGATCGGCACCACGCAGGCCGCGTTCGACCCCGCCGACCTCGACGTGGCGATGAACGGCGTCTGGGTCTGCCGCGCCTCGGAGCCCGCCGAGTCCCCGGACCTGGTCGACCTGTCGGGTCGGGAGGTCACGGTCACGATCGACCTCAAGGCCGGGGACGCCCGCGCGACGGTGTGGACCAACGACCTGACGCACGCCTACGTGCACGAGAACTCCGCCTACTCCAGCTGAGGATGCGCCGACGATGACGACCGACCCCTCGAGCTCCGAGCTCGCCGCCGCCAAGAGCCCGGCGGAGTGGAAGAAGATGACCCAGAAGGCAGCCACGCTCGCCGAGGCGCTGCCCTGGCTCAAGCAGTACCACGGCAAGACCATCGTGGTGAAGTACGGCGGCAACGCGATGACCGACGACGACCTGAAGCGGGCGTTCGCCGAGGACATCGTCTTCCTGCGCTACGCCGGCTTCCACCCCGTGGTGGTGCACGGCGGCGGCCCGCAGATCAACCGGATGCTGGACCGGCTGGAGATCGACTCGGAGTTCCGCGGCGGGCTGCGCGTCACCACGCCCGAGGCGATGGACGTCGTGCGGATGGTCCTCGTCGGTCAGGTGGGCCGCGAGCTTGTGGGGCTGCTCAACCAGCACGGACCGCTGGCGGTCGGCCTGTCCGGTGAGGACGCCGGGTTGTTCACCGCGCGCCGCACCAACGCGGTCGTCGACGGGGAGGAGGTCGACCTCGGCCTGGTCGGCGAGGTGGAGCAGGTCCGCCCCGAGGCGGTGCGGGACCTGATCGAGGCCGGGCGGATCCCGGTGATCTCGTCGGTCGCGCCGGACGAGGACGGCGTCGTGCACAACGTCAACGCCGACACCGCAGCCGGTGCCCTGGCCGCCGCGCTCGGCGCCGAGAAGCTGCTCGTGCTCACCGACGTCGAGGGTCTCTACCGCGACTGGCCCGACAGCGACGACGTGATCGGTCAGATCAGTCCCGAGGCGCTCGAGGAGCTGCTGCCGTCGCTGGCCAGCGGCATGGTCCCGAAGATGCGGGCCTGCCTGACCGCGATCCGCGGCGGCGTGCCGCGCACCACGGTCGTCGACGGTCGCGAGCCGCACGCCGTGCTCCTGGAGATCTTCACCGACGAGGGCGTCGGCACGCAGGTGCTTCCCGGGGTGGAGACCAAGGTCCGCTCCGCGCTGCGGAAGGAGGGTGAGTGAGATGACCGACGAGACCACGACCGAGACGGTCAAGGAGCGCTACAGCCACGCCCTGATGAACACCTTCGGTCCGCCGAAGCTGGTGCTCACCCGCGGCGAGGGCGCCCGGGTCTGGGACGCCGACGGCAAGGAGCACCTCGACCTGCTCGGCGGCATCGCCGTCAACGCCCTCGGACACGCACACCCCGCCCTGGTCACCGCCGTCAGCGAGCAGCTGGCCACCCTCGGGCACGTCTCGAACTTCTTCGCCACCGAGCCGCAGGTCACCCTCGCCGAGCGGCTGCTCGACCTCCTGGGCGTGGAGGGCAAGGTCTTCTTCGCCAACTCCGGCACCGAGGCCAACGAGGCGGCGTTCAAGCTGACCCGCCGCACCGGCCGGACCAGGATCGTCGCCGCCGAGGGAGCCTTCCACGGGCGCACGATGGGCGCTCTGGCGCTGACCGCCAAGGCGGCCTATCGGGAGCCCTTCGAGCCGCTCCCCGGTGAGGTGACCTTCGTGCCCTACGGCGACGCGGACGCGCTCGCCGCGGCAGTCACCGACGAGACCGCCGCGGTGGTGCTCGAGCCGATCCAGGGCGAGGCGGGCGTGGTCGTGCCCCCGGAGGGCTACCTCCGGGCAGCGCGGGAGATCACCAGCGCCCACGGCGCCCTGCTCTGGTTCGACGAGGTGCAGACCGGCATGGGTCGCACCGGGGCCTGGTTCGCCCACACCGCCGGCGGGGTGGTCCCCGACGTGGTCACCCTGGCCAAGGGCCTCGCCGGCGGCATCCCGATCGGCGCCTGCATCGCCGTCGGCGAGCACGGCTCGCTCCTGCAGCCCGGCAACCACGGCACCACCTTCGGCGGCAACCCGGTCGCGGCGGCGGCCGCGCTCGCGGTGATCGACACCATCGAGAAGGACGACCTCCTCGGCAACGCGCAGCGGGTCGGGGGACACCTCGCCGAGAAGCTGCGGGACCCGCGGGTGAGCGAGATCCGTCAGGTCGGGCTGCTGATCGGGCTCGACCTCACCGCCCCCGTGGCGGCGAAGGCGACCGCGGTCGCGCTGCGCCACGGGTTCATCATCAACGACTGCGCGCCCGACCGGGTGCGGCTCGCACCGCCTCTGGTGCTGACCGAGGCGCAGGCCGATGCGTTCGCAGCGGCGTGGCCGGCGATCCTCGACGAGGCGTTCGCGGGGGAGGCCTCATGACCCGGCACTTCCTGCGCGACGACGACCTGACCCCCGCGGCCCAGGCCGAGGTGCTGGCACTCGCGGCACGGCTGAAGGCCGACCGGTTCGCAGCCCGTCCGCTGGAGGGGCCCCGCACGGTCGCCGTGCTCTTCGACAAGCCCACGCTGCGCACGCAGGCGTCGTTCACCTCGGGCATCGCCGAGCTCGGCGGCTTCCCGATGATCATCGACGCGCGGCTCGCCCAGGTCGGCACCCGCGAGTCGGTCGCCGACACCGCCCGGGTGCTCGGCCGGCAGGCCACGGCGGTCGTGTGGCGCACCTTCCACCAGCGGGACCTGGAGGAGATGGCGGAGTACGCCGGCGTGCCGGTGGTCAACGCCCTCACCGACGCCTTCCACCCCTGCCAGGTCCTCGCGGACCTGCTCACCGTCACCGAGCACCTCGGCGACCTCGCCGGGCGCCGGCTGGTGTTCCTCGGCGACGCCGCCTCCAACATGGCGCACTCCTACCTCCTGGGCGGCGCGACGGCCGGCATGCACGTGGTGGTCAGCGGTCCCGCCGGGTTCGAACCCGATGCGGCCGTGCTGGCGCGGGCCCAGGAGATCGCCGCCGGCACGGGCGGCTCGGCGACGTACGACCCGGACCCGACCGGTGCGGTGGCCGGCGCCGACGTCGTCGCCACCGACACCTGGGTGTCGATGGGCAAGGAGGCCGAGGCCGAGCAGCGGATGGAGCCGTTCCGTCCCTACTCGCTCACCGCGGACCTGCTCGGCAAGGCGGCCGGGCACGCGATCGTGCTGCACTGCCTGCCCGCCTACCGGGGCAAGGAGATCAGCGCCGAGGTGATCGACGGCCCGCAGAGCGTCGTCTGGGACGAGGCCGAGAACCGTCTCCACGCGCAGAAGGCGGTGCTGACCTGGCTGCTCGACGAGGGCGAGGTGCCGTCGTGACCGGCCCCGGCGCGATGCCGATGACCAAGGGTGCCCGCCAGCAGCGGATCGTCGAGCTGCTGAGCAGGCACCAGGTGCGCTCGCAGACCGAGCTCGCCGAGCTGCTCGCGCAGTCCGGGGTCAGCGTCACCCAGGCCACGTTGTCCCGTGATCTCGTCGAGCTCGACGCGGTCAAGGTGCGTGTGCCCGGCGGGGCCCTCGTGTACGCCGTACCCGCCGAGGGCGGTGACCGCACCCCCCGTCCCGGCGGCGACCCCGCGGCGGCCGAGGCCAGGCTGGCGCGGCTGCTCGCCGAGCTGATGGTCTCCGCGGACGCCTCGGCCAACATGGCCCTGCTGCGCACGCCGCCGGGAGCGGCGCAGTTCCTCGCCTCGGCCTTCGACAAGGCCGACCTGCCCGGGATCCTCGGCACCGTCGCCGGCGACGACACCGTCCTGGTGATCAGCCGCGACCCCGACGGCGGTGCGGTGCTCGCCGAGAGGCTGATCGCCCTCGCCAACCAGCCCCATGCCAGCTCCACCCCAACCCAGAAGGAAGACCACACGTGAGCAAGGTCCTGACCTCCCTGCCCGTCGGCGAACGCGTCGGCATCGCCTTCTCCGGGGGCCTCGACACCTCGGTCGCCGTGGCCTGGATGCGGGAGAAGGGTGCGGTGCCCTGCACGTACACCGCCGACATCGGGCAGTACGACGAGCCGGACATCTCCGGGGTGCCCGACCGGGCCACCGAGTACGGCGCCGAGATCGCCCGCGCGGTCGACTGCCGGCTGCCGCTGGTCGAGGAGGGGTTCGCCGCGATCGCCTGCGGTGCCTTCCACATCCGCTCCGGCGGTCGGGCCTACTTCAACACCACGCCGCTGGGACGCGCGGTCACCGGCACGATGCTGGTCCGGGCGATGCACGAGGACGGCGTCGACATCTGGGGCGACGGCTCGACGTTCAAGGGCAACGACATCGAGCGGTTCTACCGCTACGGCCTGCTGGCCAACCCGCAGCTGCGCATCTACAAGCCCTGGCTCGACGCGGACTTCGTGCACGAGCTCGGCGGGCGCACCGAGATGAGCCAGTGGCTCACCGAGCGCGGCCTGCCGTACCGCGACAGCCAGGAGAAGGCCTACTCCACCGACGCCAACATCTGGGGCGCCACCCACGAGGCGAAGACGCTGGAGCACCTCGACACCTCGCTCGAGGTGGTCGAGCCGATCATGGGCGTGAAGTTCTGGGACCCGTCGGTCGAGATCGAGACCGAGGACGTCACCGTCGCCTTCGAGGAGGGCCGCCCGGTCGCGATCAACGGGGTGAAGTACGACGACCCCGTCGCGCTCGTCCGCGAGGCCAACGCCATCGGTGGCCGCCACGGGCTGGGCATGTCCGACCAGATCGAGAACCGGATCATCGAGGCGAAGTCCCGCGGCATCTACGAGGCGCCCGGCATGGCGCTGCTGTGGATCGTCTACGAGCGCCTGCTCAACGCCATCCACAACGAGGACACCCTCGCCAGCTATGCGCTCAACGGCCGCCGACTGGGCCGGCTGCTCTACGAGGGTCGCTGGCTGGACCCGCAGGCGCTGATGCTGCGCGAGTCGATCCAGCGCTGGGTCGCCTCGGTCGTGACGGGGGAGGTCACCCTGCGGCTGCGTCGGGGTGAGGACTACACCGTGCTCGACACCGACGGCCCGGCGTTCTCCTACCACCCCGACAAGCTGTCCATGGAGCGCACCGAGAACGCCGCGTTCGGCCCGCTGGACCGGATCGGGCAGCTGACCATGCGCAACCTCGACATCGCCGACTCCCGCTCCAAGCTCGAGCTGTACGCCGCGCAGCCGCTCGACCAGGGCCAGGTGCTCGTCGAGAACGGCACCCTGTTCGGCGAGCTCCCGGCCGGCGGGTACGACAAGATCACCGAGAACCCCGTGGCACCCGGCGAGCTCGACGAGGAGGCCCTCGACCACGCCGCCATGGAGTCCGGCACCGACTGACCCGAGGAAGACGTGAGCGAGAACCCGAAGACCAACACCGGCGCCCTGTGGGGCGGACGGTTCGCCGACGGCCCGTCGGACGCCCTGGCGGCACTGTCGAAGTCGACGCACTTCGACTGGCGCCTGGCGCCCTACGACCTCGCCGGGTCGAAGGCGCACGCCCGGGTGCTGCACCGGGCCGGACTGCTCTCCGACGCCGACCTGGACGGGCTGCTGACCGGGCTCGACTCACTGGCCGCCAAGGTCGAGTCGGGCGAGGTCGCGCCCGCGGCCTCCGACGAGGACGTGCACGGCGCCCTCGAGCGGCTGCTGATCGAGGAGGTCGGCGCCGGCCTGGGTGGACGGCTCCGCGCCGGCCGGTCCCGCAACGACCAGGTGGCCACGCTGTTCAAGGTGTTCCTGCGCGACCACGCCCGCGTCGTGACGACGCTGGTGCTCGACCTGGTCGAGGCGATCGCCGAGCAGGCCGAGCGGCACCTCGGTGCGCCGATGCCCGGGCGCACGCACCTCCAGCACGCCCAGCCGGTGCTGCTCTCGCACCACCTGCTCGCGCACGCCTGGCCGTTGCTGCGCGACGTGTCCCGGATCCGCGACTGGGACGGGCGGGTGGCCGCGGACTCGCCGTACGGCTCCGGCGCGCTGGCCGGCTCCTCGCTCGGCCTCGACCCGCAGCAGGTGGCTCGTGAGCTGGGCTTCACCGACTCCAGTGCCAACTCCATCGACGGGACCGCCTCGCGTGACTTCGTGGCCGAGCTGGCGTTCGTGCTCGCCATGATCGGCGTCGACGTCTCCCGGCAGGCCGAGGAGGTGATCATCTGGGCGACCAAGGAGTTCGGCTTCGTCGAGCTCGACGACGCGTACTCCACCGGGTCGAGCATCATGCCGCAGAAGAAGAACCCCGACATCGCCGAGCTCGCCCGGGGCAAGGCCGGCCGCCTGATCGGCAACCTGTCCGGGCTGCTGGCCACGCTCAAGGCGCTTCCGCTGGCGTACAACCGCGACCTCCAGGAGGACAAGGAGCCGGTCTTCGACTCCGTCGACACCCTCGAGGTGCTTCTCCCCGCGTTCACCGGGATGGTGGCCACCCTGCGGTTCCGGACCGACCGGATGGCCGAGCTGGCTCCCCAGGGCTTCTCGCTCGCCACCGACGTGGCCGAGTGGCTGGTGCGCGAGGGCGTGCCGTTCCGGGTCGCCCACGAGGTCGCCGGTGCGTGCGTACGCCGCTGCGAAGAACTCGGCTGCGAGCTCGACGAGCTCACCGACGCGCAGTTCGTGGAGATCTCCCCGCACCTGACTCCGGGCGTGCGCGAGGTGCTCACCGTCGAGGGCTCCATCGCCTCGCGCGCGTCGCGCGGTGGCACGGCCACCGAGCGCGTCACCGAGCAGCTCGCCGAGCTGAGGGCGACAGTCGCCGGACACCGTGCCTGGCTCGGCTGAGGCGCTCGCCGGGCCGGTCCTCGAGGTCGCCCCGTCGCTGCTGGGAGCGGTGCTGCGCCACGAGACCGACGAGGGTGCCGTCGCGGTCCGGCTCACCGAGGTCGAGGCGTACGCCGGGGAGCAGGACCCGGGCTCGCACGCCTACCGGGGCCTGACCCGCCGCAACGCGGTGATGTTCGGCCCGCCCGGCCACCTCTACGTCTACTTCACCTACGGCATGCACTACTGCTGCAACGTGGTGGTCGGTGAGGCCGGGCACGCCTCGGCCGTGCTGCTTCGCGCCGGTGAGGTGGTCGAGGGGATCGAGCTGGCACGGAGCCGCCGCCGCAACGGACCGGACCGGGACCTGGCCCGGGGGCCGGCCCGGCTGTGCCAGGCACTGGGGATCGACCTGAGCCACAACGGCGCGCACCTGCTCGCCGACTCGGCTCTGCGGCTGCGGCTCCCTCCGGAGCCGGCACCGTCCGGCAGCATCAGCACCGGCCCTCGCGTGGGTCTGCGCCACGCCGCGGACCATCCCTGGAGGTTCTGGCTGACCGGGGAGCAGACGGTGTCTGCCTACCGCCCCGCGAAGAAGCTCCGGCGGACCTAGCCTGGAGGTATGGGCAGCCAGCTGCTCGTCCTCGCCGGGGACGTCATGACCGGTCGTGGGGTCGACCAGATCCTCCGGAACCCGGGGTCTCCGCGACTGCACGAGGAGTACGTCCGGGACGCCCGTTCCTACGTCGAGCTGGCGGAGCGGGTCAACGGACCGGTGCCGCGCGAGGCCGACCCCACCTGGCCGTGGGGCGACGCCCTCGAGACGATGGCCGCCGCGGGCTCGTCGGTCCGGGTGATGAACCTCGAGACCAGCGTGACCCGCAGCGACGACCTCGCCCCCGACAAGGCGGTGCGCTACCGGATGAACCCGGCGAACGTCGAGTGCCTGCAGGTCGCCGGCGTCGACGTGTGGACGTTGGCCAACAACCACGTGCTGGACCACGGGACGGCGGGGCTCCTCGAGACCTTGGAGACGCTGGCCGGCGCGGGGCTCCGGAGCGCCGGCGCCGGCCGCGACGTGACGCAGGCATGGGCCCCGGCGGTCGTCGAGCACGGTCCCGGTCGGGTGCTCGTGCTGTCGGTCGGCCACGCATCGAGCGGTGTCCCCGAGGACTGGGCGGCCGGCGGGGCGCAGCCCGGCGTGGCCCTCCTGCCTGACCTCTCCGAGGCCACCGCGGTTCGGGTCGCCGAGGCGTTCGACCGGGTGGCTGGAGCGGGGGATCTGCGCGTCGTGTCGGTGCACTGGGGGAGCAACTGGGGGTTCCGCGTCCCGGAGGCACACCGCCGGTTCGCGCACCTGCTGGTCGACGCCGGCGTGCACGTCGTACACGGGCACTCCTCGCACCATCCGAGGCCGGTCGAGGTCTACCGCGGCCGGCTGATCCTCTACGGCTGTGGTGACCTGGTCGACGACTACGAGGGGATCACCGGCTACGAGGGCTTCCGCGACGATCTCCGGCTGCTCCACCTGGCCCGGATCGACCACGACTCCGGTGCCCTGCTCGGCCTGGAGATGGTGCCGTTCCAGGCACGCCGGCTGCGGCTGTGGCGTGCCGGCGCGCGCGTCGTCGCCTGGCTGGCACAGACCCTGGGGGAGTCCTGCGAGCGCTTCGGCACCTCGGTGGGGGTCCGCGACGACACGCTGCACCTCGAGCTCTGACCCCGGCCGCCACCTGTGCCGGGCGGCGGGACCATCGGCCCATGCCGTTGCCGCCGGGGGCTCCTAGCGTGGGACTGCGGGGGCATCTTGGAGGTGACCATCGTGTCCACAACCGATGTCTCGATCATCGAGGAGAGCGCGCAGAAGACCCGCCGGTGGCTCGACGAGCTGGCCGAGGAGCTGGGACGGCCCGGTGACCAGCGCTACGCCCTGCGCGTGCTCCGCGGCTTCCTCCACACCTTGAGGGACCGTCTCCCGGTGCCGGAGACGGCTGCGCTCGGCGCCCAGCTGCCCGAGTTCCTGCGCGGGGTGTTCTACGAGGGATGGCGGCCGAGCGCGACGCCGCAGCGGTGCCACGACCTCGACACCTTCCTGGCACGGGTCGCGACGGACGCGAGGCTCGCCGGTGAGACCGAGGCGGCCTACTCGGTCGAGGCGGCGGCCCGGGTCCTGCGCCGGCACATCGGCGACGGCGAGCTGGCGCACGTCAGTGCCGTGCTGCCGCGCCCCCTCGCAGCCATGCTCAACGGATCCACCAAGGGAGGCATCGATGACCACGCGTAGAGGGACCGTCCCCGCAGCCGACGTCGAGGCGCAGGTCCGCGGGCCGGTCGCGCAGAACGACGTCGACTACGCGATCGCCAAGGTTGACCACGTCACGGGCTACGCGAACCATCCGGTCCTGGCCGCCCGCGTGGTGCTGACCCTCGCGCAGGACCCGGCGCTGGAGCGCCCCGCCCGCGCCGAGGCGTCGCTCGACGTCAACGGCACCCAGGTCCGTGCACACGCCATCGCCTCGGACATGAAGGGCGCCACCGACCTGCTCGAGGAGAAGCTGCGCAAGAACCTCGTGCAGTTCCAGGACCGCGAGCGCACCCGGCACCGCTGGATCGGTGAGGCGACCGAGCACCAGTGGCGCCACGGCGACCTGCCCACGGTGCGGGAGGCACACTTCCCCCGTCGACCGGAGGACCGGGAGATCGTGCGGCGCAAGACGTTCGCGCTGGCCGCGATGACCCCGGACGAGGCGGCCTACGAGATGGGTCTGCTCGGGCACGACTTCTACCTCTTCACCGACAGCGAGACGGGCCGGGACGCCGTCGTGTACGTCGACGGCGACGGGCGGTTCGGGCTGCGCGGCGAGGCGGTGTCCAGCGCCGAGAGCGCCGCCCTGGTCGAGATGACCGGCTCCGGCCCGACCCTGACGGAGAACGAGGCGGTCACCCGGCTCGGCCTCAGCGGTGAGCCGTTCGTGTTCTTCGTCGACCCCGACACCGGGCGCGGCCGGGTGCTCTACATCCGCTACGACGGGCACTACGGGCTGATCACCGCCGCCTGAGCAACGGTCGGTGGCACAGGTCCGAGGGGTGGTCGCGGCGGGGCCGGATGCTCCGTCGCCGGCCGCGATGAGGCAGGCTAGTTCTCGACGAGTACGGCGGCCGCGCGGTCGCCGTACGCCAGGAGAGAAGCGAAAGGCCCCGAGTTGTCCTCTGACCTGCACATCCTCGACGAGCTCGAGTGGCGTGGACTCATCGCGCACTCGACCGACCTCGACGCACTGCGCGCCGAGCTGGACGAGGGCATGGTCAAGCTCTATTGCGGGTTCGACCCCACCGCACCCAGCCTGCACATGGGCAACCTGCTGCAGATCCTGACGCTGCGGCGCTTCCAGGACGCCGGCCACAAGCCCTACGGCCTCGTCGGCGGTGCCACCGGGATGATCGGTGACCCCAAGGAGACGGGGGAGAGGCAGATGAACAGCCTCGACACCGTCAAGCAGTGGAGCGCCAACGTGCGCTCCCAGCTCGAGCGGTTCCTGGCCTTCGAGGGGAGCAACGCCGCCCAGGTCGTCAACAACTACGACTGGACAGGGGGGCTCTCCACGATCGAGTTCCTGCGCGACATCGGCAAGCACTTCCCCGTGAACAAGATGCTCGCCCGCGAGGTGGTCAAGAGCCGGCTCGAGGTCGGCATCAGCTACACCGAGTTCAGCTACGTCCTGCTCCAGTCGATGGACTACCTGAACCTGCACCGCGACTTCGGGGTCTCCCTGCAGACCGGTGGCAGCGACCAGTGGGGCAACATCACCGCGGGCGTGGACCTGATCCGGCGGGTCGAGGGCGCGCGCGTCAACGCCCTCGCGACGCCGCTGGTCACCAAGGCCGACGGCACGAAGTTCGGCAAGACCGAGTCAGGGACGGTTTGGCTCGACGCGTCGATGACGTCGCCGTACGCCTTCTACCAGTTCTGGCTCAACAGCGACGACCGGGACGTCATCGACCTGCTCAAGTACTACACCTTCCGCAGTCGCGAGGAGATCGAGGAGCTCGCGGCCCAGACCCGGGAGAAACCGTTCCTGCGAGCCGCCCAGCGGGCACTCGCCGACGACGTGACGACCCTGGTGCACGGCGTCGAGGAGACCGAGCGCATCAAGGCCGCGTCCGCGGCGCTGTTCGGCGGCGGCGACCTCGGGGAGCTCGGCGTGGAGACCCTCGGTGCTGCGCTGCGCGAGGCCGGCGTCGTCCAGGTCAAGCGGGTCGACGGGATCCCGACGATCACCGACCTGCTGGTCGAGTCGGGGCTGGCGGCGAGCAAGGGGGCAGCCCGGCGCACCATCGGCGAAGGCGGGGCCTACCTGAACAACCGCCGTGTCGAGGACCCCGAGCTCGTGCCGGGCGACGACGACCTGATCGGCGGCACCTGGCTGGTGCTGAGGCGGGGCAAGAAGCACCTGGCGGGTGTCGAGGTCGCCGAGGCCTGAGGAGGACGCGATGCAGGAGCGGTGGGCCGAACAGCTCGAGGAGCTCGCTCGTGGTGTGTTGCCCGAGCCGGTACACCGCTACATCCGGCAGGGCGCCCGCGACGGGGTGAGCGCGGCCGAGGCCGTGGCCTCCTGGGAGCGGTTCCGGTTCCTGCCCACCGTGCTGCGCGATGTGACCGAGGTCGACTGTTCGACCGAGCTGCTCGGCACCCCGGTCCGCTCGCCGTTGGCCATCGCACCGACGACGATGCAGCGCGCCGCGCACCGTGACGGCGAGGTCGCGATGGCTCGAGCTGCGGCCGCGGCCGACACGCTTCTGGTGCTCTCGAGCAACGCCGGCACCACGTTCGAGGACGTGGCCGCCACCGGGGTGAGCTGGTGGGTCCAGATGTACGTGCCCTCCGACCGGCTGGTGTGCCGACCTTTGCTGGACCGAGCCGTCGAGGCCGGAGCCTCTGCGATCGTCCTCACCGCGGACACGCCCGTGGTGGGCACCAAGTACGACGACGGCCAGGAGACCGTCTGGGACATCGCCCGCTCCGGCTGGCTGCGCGCGAACTTCGCCGAGGGGTACGGCGAGCTCCCGGGGCACGAGAAGGCGATGGACCTCGGACCCCAGGACATCGACTGGTTGCGCAAGACCACCGGGCTCCCCGTGGTGGTCAAGGGGGTCCTCCGGCCCAACGACGCCCGGCGGTGTGTCGACGCCGGCGCTGCGGCGGTGTGGGTGTCCAACCACGGAGGTCGGCAGCTCGACCGCGCGGCGGCTCCGGCCGACTGCCTCGCCGACGTGGTCGCGGCGGTCGGAGACGACGCGGAGGTGTACGTCGACGGGGGAGTCCGCAACGGGCGGCACGCCCTCACGGCGATGGCGCTGGGCGCACGGGGTGTCTTCCTCGGCAGGCCGCCGCTCTGGGCGCTCGCCGTGGACGGCGCTCACGGCGTCAGCCGGCTCCTGGACGAGCTCGCCGAGGAGCTCGTCGAAGCCATGCGCCTGGCCGGCTGCAACCACGTCGGGGCGGTCACCGAAGACCTCGTCCGGCGAGCGTGATCGGGCCCACCAGACCAGGATTTGCGTTGCTGCCAAGGGATACGTAATGTTCTTCCTGTCGCCGAGAGCGGCGGGACGCAAGGCCAGAAGGTCGGGCGCCCGGCTCCGGAGACCACTCCCTCTGACACACACCTTCTCGGGTGGTTCACGAGCGCGCCTCGAGCGCGACGAAGCCGGCCGGGAAGCTGTGGACGGGAGATCGGAGCGGGTCAGGCCGAGTTGATCGGCCGGATCGGATCCGGTAAGTTTGGTCAGGTTGCCCCAGGCCGAGGCTCCGTGTGATGCGGGGTTGAGGGTGGTGCG
>NZ_BAAGUV010000067.1:0-4614 GCF_054781215.1 Nocardioides pakistanensis
CACCGACCACCAAGCCCGCGCCGCGACTTGCCTCACGGCAGCGGCTTGACATAGGAGAAACCCATGCCAGTGCCCGCCAGCTTCCCGACCGACCGCTGGAGCACCGTCGACGAGCACATCGAGCGGATCCTCGAGTCGATCACGCCGCTGCCGCCGTACGACCAGCCGCTTCTCGAGGCCCTCGGCCTGCCGGTCAGCGAGCAGGTCGTCTCGAGCGTCGACCTGCCCGGCTTCGACAACTCGGCGATGGACGGGTACGCGGTCTGCCACGCCGACATCGCCACCGCCACCGAGGATCACCCCGTGCACCTGCCGGTCGTCGGCGAGGTGGCGGCCGGCCAGACCAAGCTGTTCGCGATGTCGCCCGGCACGGCGGTGCGGATCATGACCGGCGCGCCGGTGCCGCAGGGCGCCGACACGATCGTGCCCGTCGAGGCGACCGACGGCGGGGTGGCGACCGTCCGGATCCACAAGGCGTCGACGCTCGCCCAGCACATCCGGCGGCGCGGTGAGGACGTGCTCTCCGGCGACGTGCTGCTCGAGGAGGGGACCGTGCTCGGCCCCCGCCAGATCGGCCTGCTCGCCTCGGTCGGCCGGGCGCAGGTCAGCACCCGGCCGCGGCCGCGCGTGGTGATCATGTCCACCGGCTCGGAGCTGCGCGAGCCGGGCACCCCGCTCGGGCACGACTCGATCTACGACGCGAACTCCTACATGCTCGCCGCCGCGGCGCGCAGCGCCGGTGCGATCGCCTACCGGGTCGGCATCGTCTCCGACGACCCGCAGGAGTTCGCCGACGCGCTGAGCGACCAGCTCGTCCGGGCGGACCTGGTGGTGACCAGCGGCGGGGTGAGCAAGGGCCAGTACGACGTGGTCAAGGAGGTGCTGAGCGAGCTCGGCACCGTCCACTTCGGCGAGGTCGCGATGCAGCCCGGCAAGCCGCAGGGCTTCGGCGTGGTGGGGGAGGATGCCACCCCGATCTTCACGCTGCCCGGCAACCCGGTCTCGGCCTACGTCTCGTTCGAGGTGTACGTCGTCCCGGCGATCCGGCGGATGATGGGCCGCACGCCCTACCGCCGACCGCTGGTCCGGGCGCTGTGCCAGCAGGGGTTCGCCTCGGCGCCGGCGAAGCGGCAGTTCGTCCGCGGACACTTCGAGATCGACTCCAAGGGCGCCTTCGTCGTGCCCGTCGGCGGCCACGGCTCGCACCTGGTCGGTGACCTGTCGGAGGCCAACGCGCTGATCGTCGTACCCGAGGACACCACCCGGGTCGATGCAGGCACCATGGTGCAGGTCATGGTCCTGGACCGGGACTTCTGATGAGCGGCCAGGACCGGCTCACCCACGTCGACGAGACCGGGGCCGCGCGGATGGTGGACGTGTCCGGCAAGGCGGTGACCTCGCGGACCGCGGTCGCCTCCGGGCGGGTGCTCGTCTCCGCCGAGGTGGTCGCCCTGCTGCGCGGCGAGGGCGTGCCGAAGGGCGATGCGCTCGGCGTCGCCCGGGTCGCGGGGATCATGGGCGCCAAGCGCACTCCCGACCTGGTGCCGCTGTGCCACCCGCTGGCGATCTCCGGGGTGACGGTCGACCTCGACGTGCAGGACGACGCGGTCGCGATCACCGCGACGGTGCGCACCAGCGACCGCACGGGCGTGGAGATGGAGGCGCTGACCGCGGTGTCGGTCGCGGCACTCACCGTGGTCGACATGGTCAAGGCGGTCGACAAGGGTGCGGTGATCACCGACATCCGGGTGGAGTCCAAGACCGGCGGCAAGAGCGGGGACTGGGCCCGGTCATGAAGGCGACGGTGGTCACGGCGTCGAACCGCGCGGCGGCCGGCGTCTACGAGGACACGACCGGCCCGCTGATCGTCGAGGCGCTCGTCGAGCTCGGCTTCGAGGTCACGGGTCCCGTGGTGGTGCCCGACGGTCAGCCCGTCGCCGACGCGATCCGGGCCGCGGTCGAGGGCGGAGCACGGGCGGTGCTCACCACAGGCGGCACCGGGCTGACTCCGACCGACCTCACCCCGGAGATGACCCGGCCGCTGCTGGACCGCGAGGTGCCCGGCATCGCCGAGGCGATCCGGGCCTACGGCGTGTCGAAGGGCGTGCCGACCGCCGCCCTGTCTCGGGGCCTCGCCGGGGTGTCCGGCAACGCGCTGGTCGTCAACCTCCCGGGCTCGCGCGGTGGCGTGAAGGACGGGCTCGCGGTCGTCGTACCCCTGCTCGTGCACGCCGTCGAGCAGATCGTGGGGAGCGACCACTGAGCCGCGGCTGGCCGGTCGAGCTCCGGTCCGGACGGATCGGGCTGCGCCCGCTGTCGCTGCGTGACGGGCGCGCCTGGCGCGAGGTCCGGGCCCGCAACCGCGAGTGGCTGGCGCCGTGGGAGGCGACCGTGCCGCCCGGCGACAACACCGCGCCGGCGACCTTCCGCGCGATGGTCCGCGACCTGCGACGCCAGGCGCGGCACGGCAGGGCGATGCCGTTCGCGGTCACCGTGGACGACGCGTTCGTCGGCCAGCTGACCGTGAGCAACATCGTCGGCGGCTCGGCCCGCTGGGCGCAGATCGGCTACTGGGTCGACCAGGAGTGCGCCGGGCAGGGGGTCATGCCGACCGCGGTGGCGCTGGCCGTCGACCACGTGCTGTTCGAGGTCGGCCTGCACCGTGTGGAGATCGCGATCCGGCCGGAGAACACCGCGAGCCTGCGCGTGGTGCACAAGCTGGGGTTCCTGGAGTACGGCTACGCGCCCCGCTACCTGCACATCGACGGCGACTGGCGCGACCACCGGCTGTTCGCGCTGACGGCCGAGGACTGCCCCCGCGGACTGCTCCGCCGATACAAGATCGAAGGGCCCCGCGACAACCCCTGACCACATGAGTCACAGGAGTTGTCTCACGACACACCGCCGCGCCTGCGGCTGCTTTCGCGCCGACACTTTTATGGTCATCTCGTGGACTTGTCAGGAATCATCTTCGTCGTGCTCGCCATCGCGTGGGCTGTCTACCTGGTTCCCAAGGCCCTCCGGCACCACGAGGAGATGGCGCGCACCCGGTCGGTGGACCGGTTCTCCACCGCGATGCGGGTCCTCGCCCGGCGTGAGCCCGTCGACAAGCGCAGCACCCGCCTCGTCGTGACCCCCGCCCGCTACAACGAGCGCATCCTGCTGCCCAGTCAGTCCGACCGCGACGAGGCACCCGCGCCGGCGATCGACCCCGCGGCCCGCCGCCGCAGCATCGCGGCCCGCCGGGCGGCGGCTCGTGCCGCCGCCCGTCGCCGCCGTCACGTCACCTTGGTCCTGCTGATCACCGACCTCGTCGTCGGTGTGCTCGCGGCGTTCTCGGTGCTTGCGTGGTGGAGCGTGCTGATCCCGGTCGCGCTCACCCTGCTCTACCTCGCGCTGTGCCGGACGCAGGTACGCCGCGAGGAGGACGCGCTGTGGAGCCCGGCCGTGGTCGCCGCCCGTGTCGAGGAGTCCGCTCCGCGTCGCGCGGTCCGCGTCGAGGCGTCGTACGGCGCGGTGCAGGCACCTGTCGCGCGCGAGACCGCGGCCGCTGCGGAGGAGTTCTCGCCCGACGAGGACACGATCACGATCCCGCTCTCGGAGCTCGAGACGGTTGCGGTCGCGGTGGAGACCGTCGACGGCGGTTCGCTGTGGGACCCGCTGCCGGTCACCCTGCCGACGTACGTCAACAAGGCACGCGCCGCCCGCACGGTCCGCACCATCGACCTCGGCGCACCCGACACCTGGACCTCCGGTCGCGACGAGGCCGACTCCGCGCTCGTCGAGCAGGCGACCGCGGATGCGGCCGAGGAGGTCGCCGAGACCGAGCAGCAGCGGGCGGTCAACAGCTGACTCTGTGCTGGTTCAGGACATCCCGGACAGGTGTCTCAAGACATGCCGGACGGATGTCTCCGGAGATCCCGGACTCTGAGTTGCCCGGGCGCCAGCGTCCGGGGCATGACACTCAACAGACTGGTCATCACCGCGCTGGTGACCGAGAAGCGTTCCGTGCCCGAGGTCGCCGCCGAGTACGGCGTCTCCCGTTCCTGGCTCTATGAGCTGCTGGCCCGTTACCGCCACGAGGGCGAGGCCGTCTTCGAGCCCCGCTCCCGACGCCCGAAGACGGCGCCCACCGCGATCCCGTCTGAGACGGTCGAGCTGATCATCGAGCTCCGACACAAGCTGACCGCGACTGGCCTGGACGCCGGCCCCGACACAATCCGGTGGCATCTGGAGCACCACCACGGCATCACCGTCTCCCGAGCCACGGTCTCGCGCTACCTGACCAAGGCCGGGCTGGTGGTCCCGGAGCCGAAGAAGCGCCCGAAGTCTTCCTACCTCCGCTTCGCCGCCGAGCAACCCAACGAGACCTGGCAGTCTGACTTCACCCACTACCGGCTCACCCGCCCCGACGGCCGGCCCGGCGCCGACACCGAGATCCTGACCTGGCTCGATGACCACTCCCGCTACGCGCTGTCGGTCACCGCACACCACCGGGTCACCGGCCCGATCGTGCTCACCGAGTTCCGCAGAACCGTAGCCACGCACGGGGTCCCGGCATCGACACTGACCGACAACGGGATGGTGTTCACCACCCGGCTGTCCGGCGGCAGC
>NZ_BAAGUV010000068.1:0-26957 GCF_054781215.1 Nocardioides pakistanensis
ACTGAAAGGCACTTGTTGCGTTCACACCCCGACAACCTCGGGACTTACCTGCGGAACCGGGTCTGAGCGTTCACGCGCAGCGCCGCTGCCCGGTCGAGCAGGGTGTGTCGTTGGCGCTCGTTGGAGGTGAGCCCGGCCGCGGCGGCGAGCTCGGCTGCCGCCTCCTCGACCCGTCCCAGCCGGGCGAGCAGCTCGCCGCGAACGCTGCGGGGCAGGTGGGAGCCGGCCAGCGCGCCCGCGTCGACGAGCTGGTCGACCAGGGGCAGTGCCGCCTCGGGTCCCTCGGCCATCGAGATCGCGACGGCCCGGTTGAGCTCGACGACGGGGCTCGGTGCGAGGCGGGCGAGAGCGTCGTACAGGAGCACGATGCGGGGCCAGTCGGTCTCGTCGTAGGTGCGCGCGGTGGCATGCACCTCGGCGATCGCGGCCTGCAGGGCGTAGGCGCCGCGGCCGCGGCCCAGCTCGCCGACCCGGCGCAGCGCCTCACGACCGCGATGGATCGCGGACCGGTCCCAGCGGCGCCGGTCCTGGTCCGGCAGCAGCACCGGCGAGCCGTCGGGGGCCACGCGGGCGGCGAACCGGGAGGACTGGAGCTCCATGAGCGCCAGCAGGCCGTGCACCTCGGGCTCGCGCGGGACCAGCCGGGCGAGCACGCGGCCGAGCCTCAACGCCTCCCGCGCCAGGTCGGGGCGCATCCAGGTCTCGCCGGACGTCGCGGCGTACCCCTCGGTGAAGACGGAGTAGATCACCGCCAGCACGCCGGCCAGCCGGTCGGCCCACTCGTGGGGCTCCGGCACCTCGAACGGCACCCGCGCGGCGGACAGGGTCTTCTTCGCGCGGGTGATCCGCGCCTGCATCGTGGGCACGGGCACGAAGAACGCCCGCGCGACCTCCTCCGAGCTCAGGCCGCCGACGACACGCAGGGTCAGCGCGATCTGGGCCTCGCGGCCGAGCACCGGGTGGCAGGCGACGAACACCAGCCTCAGCACGTCGTCGGGGATCGGCTCCCAGGCGGGCTCCGTGGACGGTTCGTCGACGCCGGCGAGCCGGGCGTAGCCCGCGTCCTGACGCTCGCGTCGGCGCCAGGCGTCCACGGCCCGCCGCTTCGCGACCGTGGTCAGCCACGCTCCGGGGTTCTCCGGTACGCCGGTGACCGGCCAGCTCTCCAGCGCCTCGGCCAGCGCCACCTGGGCGAGGTCCTCGGCCTGCTCGAAGTCCCCGACGACGCGGGCGAGGGTCGAGACGATGCGGGCGGACTCGACGCGCCACACCGCCTCGACACTCGCTCGCGGGTCCATCACTTCTCGGCGAGCTGTTCGCGCCAGCCCTGCTCCTTCTGGATCCACTCGTTGTCCTGCGGGAACTCCTCGATGCCGGGGATCCGCCGGACCTCCATCTTCGTGCCCGGCCCGAGCGGCGCCCGGCGCGCCCACTCGGCGGCTTCCTCCTTGGTGGCGACCTCGATGATCCAGAAGCCGTTGAACAGCTCGTGGGTCTCGCCGTACGGCCCGTCGGTGACCACCGGCGGGGTCTGGGAGTAGTCCACGACGAACCCCTCGTCGGCCGGCGCCAGCCCGTCGCCGCCGACGAGCACGCCGGCGTCCATCATCGACTCGTTGAAGCGGCCCATCGCCGCGATGATCTCCTCGAAGGGGACGTTCTTAGCCGCCTCGATCGCCGCGTCGCTGTCGCGCATGATCAGCATGTACTTCGCCATGGTGTCTCCTCGTGTCGCCGGGGCACCTCCTGCGCCCCTCTTACTCACACGTCGAACGAGGTTGGCGCAGATCGACAGCCCTGGGAAGGTTTTTTCCCAGGGCCGTCGATCACGGCGAGCCGGCGCGGCTCAGTAGCTGAACTTGGACACGAGCTGCTGCATCTGCGTCGCCATCCGGGCCAGCTCCTCGGCGGCCTGGCTGGTCGACCCGGCCGCCGCGGTGGTGTCCGCAGCGCTCCTGGCGACACCGGTGACGTTCTGAGCGATGTCGCTGGAGCCGGTGGCGGCCTCGGCGACGTTGCGGCTCATCTCGTTCGTGGTGGCCGTCTGCTCCTCCACCGCTGAGGCGATGGTGTTCTGGGCGTCGCTGATCCGGGCGATGATCGAGGTGATCTCCCCGATCGCGACGACTGCCGCCTGGGTGTCGGTCTGGATCGCCTCGATCCGACGGGAGATGTCTTCGGTCGCCTTGGACGTCTCCTGGGCCAGCTCCTTGACCTCGTTCGCGACTACCGCGAACCCCTTGCCCGCCTCGCCGGCCCGCGCCGCCTCGATGGTGGCGTTGAGGGCGAGCAGGTTGGTCTGCTCCGCGATCGAGTTGATCACCTTCACGACGTTGCCGACCTCGGTGGAGGACTCGCCCAGCTTCGCGACGATGCGCGTGGTGGTCTCCGCGGTCTCGACCGCCTGAGCGGCCACGCCGGCGGCGCTTGCGGCGTTCTGCGCGATCTCCCGGATCGAGGCCGACATCTCCTCGGTCCCCGTGGCGACGGTCTGCACGTTGCGGGAGACCTGCTCGGCGGCGGTGGACACCAGGTCCGCCTGGGCCGCCGACTCCTGTGCCGAACCCGCCATCTGGCCCGACACGCTCGACATCTCCTCGGAGGCCGACGCCAGCGCCTGGGCGTTGCCGTCCAGCTGCGCCATGGCCTCGCGAAGCGTGACGCTGGCCGTGTTCAGCGCGGTCGACATCTGGCCGATCTCGTCCTTGCTGTCCAGGTCCAGGTGCTGGTCGAGCCGCCCGTCGGCCAGACCACGCAGGGCGTCCGCGGTGCGACCGATGGGACCCGCGATCCGGCCTGCGATCCACAGGGCCACGACCAGCAGGAGGAGCGCACCGAGGGCGAGGAACAGGTACGTCGTGAGACGCGCCGACGCGTACGCGTCCTGCGCGCGCTGGACCGCGACCGCGGCCTCGCCGTCGATCATCTCCTCCAGAGCCGTCAGGACCTTGTCGATGTCGGCCGCGAGCGGTTTCACCTCCGCGTCACGCAGCTCGAAGTAGGCCGGCCACCGCTGCGCCCGCGCCAGCTCGAGCAGCGGGCCGCCCACGATCTCCTGGTAGGAGGCCCAGCTGACCCGGAAGTCCGCGATCAGCTCCTGGTCGGCGGCGTCGAGGTAGGTGTCCCGTTCGAAGGCGGCGAGCGCGTCGTCGACAGCCTGGACATCGGTCAGGAACGCCTCGTGCTCAGGCCCCTCGACGGTCTGCATCTCGTCGGCGAGCGCGTCGATCCGGGTCTGCAGGAACCACTGGCGGACCTCGTTGAGCTGGCCGACCGGCTGCAGCCCTTCCTCCTCGATGGCCGCTGCCTCGTCGGCGATTGCGCTCATCTGGGTCACCGCGACCTGCCCGATCACCGTGGCCAGGAGCAGGCCGATCGCCGCCACGAACAACACCTTCGTGCGCATCCTGCGGTGGTCGAACCAGCGTGCGGCGACATTGGAGTGCCACCAGGAGGTGGGCCGGTGGGAGGTCATCTCGGGTTCCTTCGGTCGACGGACATCGCCCCGCCGGTGTGCAAGGCGACCTGCCCGCGGCCGTTGACCCCCGTCCGGCCGCGGGGAGCCCTCGAAGCCGTGCGTCCCCCGCGACGTCGGAGACCTGAGGGTCCACTCTGTACATCGGCCGGGGCATATGGGAACTCCAGGTGTCGAATGTCCCGAAAAGGCCTGGTCCGGGCCTTTACTCGGCATAGTCACGGCATAGCCCCCCTGGCCCACGGGGCATCACCCCACCCGCCGCCCGGGCGCCGCCCTGCAGGGCGGCCAGCACGTACTCGCCGGCGTCGAACGTCGTCAGCACCACCACCCGCGGCCGCGGGTGAGGACCGGCCATGATCCGGCGCGTGGCTTCGAGCCCGTCCGTGCGGGGCATCCGGACGCGCCCACTGACGACCCACGGTTGCGGGCTCCGGGCCGCCTGCGTGGCAAGACAAAAGCCCAGGTCACGGGGGATGGACCTGGGCTTCTGTCTGTGCGCGCTCGGAGGGATTCGAACCCCCAACCTTTTGATCCGTAGTCAAATGCTCTATCCGTTGAGCTACGAGCGCGTGCCGTTGGGCGTGTGAACTCTAGCGTGCTCACGGCGCGGACGAAAATCGAGGCGGGCTGATGTGACCGCACTCGCACGGCGACCCCGACCCCGCGAGCCGGCCCGTTGATCGATCCAATAGCCGCCCTCAGAGCATGTGAGTACATTCACTAGCACCCTGTTACGGCGCGCAGAGGCGCGCGGCGTACGCGGGCTCCTCCAAGAAGGATCGCTGCAACGAAGCGGCGATCACAGGAAAAACAACTCCACGACACTCCATCGATACGCTCGATGGCCGGATGCGCCTTTCCGCATACCGGACGCGCGAGAGGGAACGGTAGGCCATGACCGCCGAGACTGCGATCGACAGCAGCGAGAAGAACCAGAGTGCGCCCACGACCCACCAGGGGATCCTGAACTGGGTCAACGAGGTCGCCGAGCTCACTCAGCCCGACAACATCCACTGGTGCACCGGCTCCGAGGAGGAGTGGGTCCAGCTCACCGACGCGCTCGTCGAGAGCGGCACCTTCGTCCGGCTCAACGAGGAGAAGAAGCCCAACTCCTTCTGGGCTGCCTCCGACCCGACCGACGTGGCGCGCGTCGAGGACCGCACCTTCATCTGCTCCGTCGACGAGCGCGACGCCGGGCCCACCAACAACTGGATGGACCCGAACGAGATGAAGGCGATCATGACCGACCTGTACCGCGGGTCGATGCGTGGCCGCACGATGTACGTCATCCCGTTCGTGATGGGTCACCTCGAGGCCGAGAGCCCGATGTTCGGCGTCGAGATCACCGACTCCGCCTACGTCGTCGCCTCCATGCGCGTCATGGCCCGCATGGGCAGCAACGTCCTCCGCCGGATGGAGGAGCTGAACGCCGACTTCGTGCCCGCCCTCCACTCCGTCGGCATGCCGCTCGAGCCCGGCCAGCAGGACGTCGCCTGGCCGTGCAACGAGACCAAGTACATCGTGCAGTTCCCCGAGGAGCGCGCGATCTGGTCCTACGGCTCCGGCTACGGCGGCAACGCCCTGCTCGGCAAGAAGTGCTACGCGCTCCGCATCGCGTCGGTCATGGCACGCGACGAGGGCTGGCTCGCCGAGCACATGCTGATCCTCAAGCTGACCAGCCCGCAGGGCGTCACCAAGTACGTCGCAGCCGCGTTCCCGAGCGCCTGCGGCAAGACCAACCTCGCGATGCTCGCCCCGACCATCCCGGGGTGGAAGGTCGAGACCCTCGGCGACGACATCGCCTGGATGCGGGTCGGCGACGACGGGCGCCTCTACGCGGTCAACCCGGAGTTCGGCTTCTTCGGCGTCGCGCCGGGCACCAACGAGAAGACCAACCCCAACGCCATGCGCACGATCGACATCGGCAACTCGGTGTTCACCAACGTCGCCCTCACCGATGACGGCGACGTGTGGTGGGAGGGCATGGAGAACATGCCGGCCCACGCCACCTCGTGGAAGGGCGAGGACTGGACGCCGGAGTCGGGCGAGCTCTCCAGCCACCCCAACAGCCGTTACTGCACGCCGATCAAGCAGTGCCCGATCCTGGCGCCGGAGTACGACGACCCCAACGGCGTGCCGATCGACGCGATCCTGTTCGGCGGCCGTCGCAAGGACACCATCCCGCTGGTCACCGAGGCCCGCGACTGGACGCACGGCACCTTCATGGGCGCCACGCTCTCCAGCGAGACCACGGCTGCCGCGACCGGTGCGGTCGGCGTCGTGCGCCGCGACCCGATGGCGATGCTGCCGTTCATCGGCTACAACGCCGGCGACTACTTCAACCACTGGATCACGGTCGGCAAGGACAACGACGCCGCGAAGCTCCCCCGGATCTTCTACGTCAACTGGTTCCGCCGCGATGCCGACGGCAACTTCGTGTGGCCCGGCTTCGGTGAGAACAGCCGCGTGCTGAAGTGGATCGTCGAGCGGATCGACGGCCAGGCCGAGGGCGTCGAGACGCCGATCGGTTACGTGCCCACGCCGGACGCTCTGGACACCGACGGCCTGGACATGTCTGCGGAGGACCTCGAGGAGGCGCTGCGCGTCGACGTCGAGGAGTGGAAGGCCGAGATCCCGCAGATCACCGAGTGGTTCCAGAAGTTCGGCGACGACCTGCCCGCCGTACTCTGGACCGAGCTCGACAGCCTCAAGGCCCGTCTCGGGATGACCAGCTAGGCCCTGTCGGCCACGAAGGGCCCTCGACCGGATCACGGTCGGGGGCCCTTCGCGTTGTCCGGGAGGGGCGCGGGTCCGGATCGCCTCGCTTACCCGACTAGGGCATACTTTGCTTTCGGGGGAGAGGGAGGAATCGTCGCCTTGGCGAGCAGGTACGGACCTGACGAACGGAAGCTGCTCGAGGCCTCCGCCGGACGCTTGTACAGCAACGCCGCCGCGCACGGAAAGCTCCCCGCGAACGACCCCCGGTTCGCCGACGGCGGCGAGTTCCGCCCAGCCCTCGACCTGCTGCTCGACATCGGCCTGCTGGTGCCGAACACCGCGGAGACCGAGTACCTCCCGGTCGACCCGTCGACCGTCCAGAACCGTGTCGTCGTCCCCCTCAGCAGCGAGGGGGCCGAGCTGCTCCACGAGTCGGCGCAGTGGGCCGAGGCCTTCGCGGATCTCGGGCAGACCTATCGGCGGTCGATGCGCTCCGACGTCGCTCCGATCACGGAGCTGCGCGGCATCACCCAGATCGACAACTTCCTGCAGGCGCAGATCAGCGACGCCCGCTCAGAGCTGCTCACCGCCCAGCCGTACGGTCGAAGGCCGGCCAACGCCCTGGCCCAGGCCGAGAACCGCGACCTCCGGGCGCTCGACCGCGGTGTCAAGATGCGCACCCTCTACCAGCACTCTGCCAGGCAGAGCCCCGCCACCCGGGAGTACGTCGCCGAGCTGACCGCGCACGGCGGTGAGGTCCGCACGCTCGACGAGTTCTTCAAGCGCCTGATCATCATCGACCGTGAGGTGGCGGTGATACCAGGCTCCGAGGACCACGCGATCGCCCTGGCCCTGCGGGATCGGCACATCGTCGACTACCTGGTCGACATCTTCGACCGGTCCTGGGAGCGTGGACGGCCGTTCACCGCTCACGAGGCGAAGAACGAGAAGACGATCGCCGAGGACGTCCGCGCGATGACCATCCGGCTCCTGGTCGAGGGGCACAGCGATCCCGCGAGTGCGAAGCGGCTCGGCGTGAGTACCCGCACCTACGCCGGCTACATCGCCGCCCTCAAGGAGGAGTACGGCGTGCAGACCCGCTTCCAGCTCGGGCACGCGATGGGCAAGGCCCAAGGTCTGGCCGAGCTGACCGGGACGGTCGTGGACGACGACACCGGGGCAGACGGGGACGAGTAGGCCCTGGCTGCCCGCCCACGTGGTGGCCCGCCCCCGAAATGTGGCGAGGGCAGATCACGTTGGGGAACGTGTCTGCCCTCGCGGGTTGAGACGGGCCGGGGGGATGGCGCTGGGATCGAACTGCCGGGGGGATGGCTAGTTAGTTCGTCCCCGTCTCAAGCCATGTGGCGCCGAGGTCGGCGCATTTGTGACGGTTCGTGGCGACCGTCAGATCGGGTTCCAGCCGCTGTCACGGAGCTGCTTGACGGTGCCGGTGTCCTTCTTGATCGTCTTGATCTGGTTCCAGCCGCTGTCGGCCTGCGCGGGCGCGGTGGCGATACCGGTCAGGAGAAGGGCGGAGGCTGCAGCCCCGGCGATGATCCTGGCGACGATGCGCGTCTTCTTCATCGGTCAACCTCGTGTTCAGTCGTGGTATGGCCACTGGGACGGTGGCCCGGTATCAGTCTCCGGCACGCCGCTGTGCTTGTGCTACCCAAGCGGACCTCATGGCTTTGCAGTGCAACTTTCTGCAGAAACGGCGTTTCGCTGCGACGTCCTCAATGGAGATGCATAATGCGAGCCGCGCTCGAATATCGGACAAATGCCGACTTTTGGGGCCTCGTCGCAATGCTGGGGGCAATCCTTGCCTACTGGCGGCGCCACAGCAAGCATTGATGCGTGCGACATGTCCGGCGCAATGCCGCGATCCGACTCGGGCCGGCTGGCTCGTGAAGGGTTTGCCGCCCTCGCCCGGCGTCGCTGCGACGCGCTCGGCAGACCGAGCCGATGGACGCTAGGAACCTGCACGAACATGCAACGCCTAGGCTTCACCCGATGAGTCGTCCCCGCCTGCGCCTGCTCGGAGCGCTCGCCGCGACCTGGGCCGTGGTGGCGCTCCCGGTCGCTGCGCTGACGTTCGTGGGCAGCAGCGAGGCGACCGCGGTGGCCGGACATGACGCGGTGGTGACGCCCACCTTCGACGGCTACGCCACGCTCGACCTCGGGCCCTACCTGCCGAACCTGCGCTACCCCACCGAGCGCTGGCTGGGTGCGCACATCGACTTCGGCAAGACCACGCTGACGTCGTACGACGAGCTGATCGACCGCTACACGGTGATCGGCGCCCAGCCCGAGGGTGAGGTCGCCAAGGTCGTCGGCGCGATGACCGGGATGGCCCTCGACGCTGCCGTCAGCGGAGCCCTCGCCGGCCTGGCCGGGCCCGCCCTGTGGTTGCTGCTCGGGAGCCGGCGCCGAGCCGAGCTCTTCCAACACGTGACCTTGCGCCGTACCGCATTCAGCGCGCTGGGACTCGCGGTCATCGCCGCAGCCGTCCTCCAGCCCTGGGGCTGGGGCGGCACGACCACCGAGCAGGCTTCCGAGTGGCAGCCGATCGGCGACGAGCTCAGCGGGGTGCCCATCCCCGAGCAGGCCCAGCCACTCGAGGTGGAGGCCGGGCTGTTCACCACCGGCACGAAGCGGATCGCCGAGAGCCTGCTGGCCAGCTACAGCAAGGGGTTCGAGTTCTACACCCGCGTCGCGGACGCGGTCCCGGACATCGCCGACCAGATCCGGCAGCCGGAGGAGGACGAGACCGTCGCCCTCCTGGTGAGCGACCGCCACGACAACGTCGGCATGGACAAGGTGGCCCGCGCGATCGCCGACGCCGGGGGCGCGTCCGTGCTGCTCGACGCCGGCGACGACACCTCCACAGGGTCGGAGTGGGAGGCGTTCAGCCTCGACTCGCTGGCACGGGTGTTCGAGGACTACGACCGGTTCGCGGTGACCGGCAACCATGACTACGGCGAGTTCGTCGCGGAGTACCTCGGCAAGCTCGGCTTCGAGCGGTTCGGCGGTGAGGCCGTCGACGCCCCCGGCGACGTGCGGCTGCTCGGCGCCGACGACCCCCGCAGCAGCGGCCTCGGCTCCTGGCGGGACGAGAAGGGCCTGTCGTTCAGCGAGCACGCGGAAGCCGTCGCCGACCAGCTTTGTGAGTACGACGAGCAGGGTGATCGGGTGGCGACGCTGCTCACCCACGACGCGAACACCGGCCGTTACGCGTTGGAGCGCGGCTGTGTGGACCTCGTCGTCGCCGGTCACGTCCACGAGCAGCTCGGGCCGACCGAGTACATCGGGGTGAACGGCAAGGTGGGCTACAGCTACACCAACGGGACCACCGGCGGCGCGGCGTACGCGATCGCGGTCGGCAGCAAGCTGCGGCGCAACGCCCAAATCACGCTGGTCACCTACCGCGACGGCCGGCCGGTCGGGCTGCAGCCGGTGACCATCCGCACCGTCGGAGACTTCCGGGTCGGCGCCTACATCGAGCTCGACCCGCCGGTCGGCGACACCGAGATCGGCGAGCCCGCCGAGAGCGAGCAGTCGGTCGAGGACGAGCAGTCCGGCGAGGAGTGACCTCCGGACGCGGAACGGCCCCGCGAAGCAGTGCTTCGTGGGGCCGTTCGGGTCTGGCGGAGGTGGCGGGATTTGAACCCGCGAGAGGGGTTTGCCCTCAACCCGCTTAGCAGGCGGGCGCCATAGACCGGACTAGGCGACACCTCCAGACAGCGAAGGACAGGCTACCCGTGGCCATGGGGCGGGGGCCAATCGGGGCTGCAGGTCAGCGGATCCGGCGGTAGCCGTGGCCGGTGTTGAGGTGCTGCTGGAGGTCCTGGACGAAGGCGTCCGGGTCCGAGTCGAGCATGCGCACCGGGATGGTCGTCGTACCCCCGTCGCGCAGGCGCAGCACGACCACCTTCTCGCCGGAGGCCGTGGCGGTGACGACGTCCTCCACGTCGGTCCAGCGCGCCGCCATCACACCGGCTCCACGCACCAGGCGGACGCGGTACCCGACGTCGGTCAGGCTGACCACGGTGGTGCGACGGGTCAGCAGGAGACCGCCGGCGAGCACCGCCAGCAGCACGCCGACTCCGACCGCGGCGAGGAGCAGGGTCGGCAGGTCGAGGAGGCCGACGGCGACGGTGGTGAGCAGCACGATCAGGCCGAGCAGGGCGAGCAGGACGCCCATGAGCCGGGCCGCCATCGGGCGGGCCAGTCGGTAGTCGTTGGGCACGCACCGATTAGACCCGGGCGCTGCCCAGACCACCAAACCGATCCTCGATGTCCCTTGTCACACGATGTGGTCGGAGTCACACTGAGGTTTCCCCCTCAGGCCACTGGCCCCCCACCGGAGGTGCACGATGTCTGGACTGACACATGCGATCACCGGCCTCGAGCAAGCCCTCGACGCCCCCCGCCGGCACCAGATGTGGCGCTGGCTCGTTCGGCACCGCGTGAACACCGTGCACGACGCCCTCGCGCAGGAGTTCTCCCGCGCGACGGACGCCTGGCTCGCCTCCCGGCAGAGCACACTCACTCGCGAACGGGAGTCACTCCTGATGCGGCTGGAGCTGCTCAGCTCCCAGCTCGTGGGCTCCCCCGACGCGGAGTCGGTGCGCGCGGAGCTGAAGCGGCTGGTCACCGAGCTGCAGCGCCACGGTCAGCGCCTCAACGACCTGGTGTACGACGGTGTCGCGCTCGAGCTCGGCGGATCGGAGTAAGGACCCCGGCGACCGAGACGACCGGCACGGGAGGATCAGCAGAGGGGGCGGGATTCGAACCCGCGGCTGACATCTCTGCCAGCGACCGCTTTCAAGGCGGTTCCGATCGGCCACTCCGGCACCCCTCCGTGCACCGGCCCGGGCGTGCGCTCGAGCCGGCCACCCCGCAGAGTGTAGGCGAGCGGCCGTTCGGCGTCAGACCTCGAGGGTGACCAGGACGTCGCCCTCCTGGACCACGTCGCCCTCGCCGACCTTCACCGCGGTGACCGTCCCGCCGGTCTCGGTGAGCACCGGGATCTCCATCTTCATCGACTCCAGCAGGGCCACCGTGTCGCCGGCGGCGAGCCGGTCACCAGGGGCGACGACGACGCTCATCACGTTCGCCACCATCTCGGCGCGGATCTCTGAGGTCTTGGGAGGGCGGGCCATGGAGCGGACGGTACACGCGGCGTGTCGTTACCCGCAGGTACGCCGGAAGCCGGTCGGTCCGGTCACAGCAGCGGGTGCAGCCGGCCCGGCTCGGGCCGGTGCGCGGCGAGCTCCTCGAGGCGTCTCGCGCGCCGTCCGCGGGCGCCGGTGAGGAACAGGTCGGCCCGGATCACGGCATAGCCCACGAGCAGGCCGAGGAGGAGGCTGTAGAGCACCGACAGGCCCGCTTCCAGCAGGCCCGTGTCGAGCAACGAGACGGCCACCACGGCCAGGCCGGGCGCGCCGAAGGCGGAGACCCACCACCCCTGACGCCGCCGGGCACGGGTCGAGACGCCCCACGCCAGGGCCGGGACCCCGAGCAGCACCTCGATCGGCCGCGGCACGGCCCCGATCGTGTCCCGCACCGTCTCGAAGGCCTGGTCGATGCTCTCGATCATCCCGGGCGATCCCCAGCGGGCGAGGGCCTCGGTGTAGGCGAGGGTGACCGTCAGCAGCGCGACCCCGCTGATGATCATCACGAAGCCGCGACGGCCCAGCCCCTGCAGTCCGGCCCCGAGCCGGTAGACGAGGACCAGGGCGCCGAGCAGGGAGAAGCCCAGGGCGAGATAGCTGGTGCGCTCCACGGAGACCTCGGCGTCGTAGGCGCTGACTCCGAGGGCCCCGATCGCGGCGACCAGCTTGGCCAAGGCGACCTCGCGCACGACGCGGGAGAACCGCGGGGCGGGGGTCGTCGCGACGACCGCCACGACAGCCGCCACGACCGCCGTACCGACCACGGCCCCCGCGAGCAGCACCGGCGACTGGGACACCACCGCCGCACCCGCGAGCGCGAGCGCGAGGCCACCGGCCAGGAGCGGTCGGCCTCCGGTGCGCACCGCGAGTGCGTGGGTGAACAGGGTGGTCACCGTGACCGCTCCGGCGAGCGGCACGGCGCGCGGGAGGTCGACCGGGGTCCAGGGCAGCGACACGGCCACCACCGCGGCCAGGAGCAGGGTGAACCACAGTCCGACGAGGAGCCGGCGGCGCAGCGCGAGCTTCGGCGACCTCTTCTGCCGAGGTGGCCGCGGGGGCCGCGGCGGCACAGCGCGCCGGGCTTCCTCGACCGGCTTCTGCTGCTTCGCCGGGCGAGGCGTCCGACGCAGCTTGCGGGTCGGTTCGGCGCGGCGACGACCGGGCTTCTGCTCGGCACGGACCACGGTCAGACCCTCACGACGGACGACGGACAGCCAGGGCGTCCTGGCGCGGCGAGACTATCAACCGGGCGGGCACCGCTCAGAAGCGTCGGTTGGCCAGCGACGGGTTCTCGGCACGGACCTCCTCGAGGACCAAGGGGTCCACGCGGGCGACGGTCACCACGTCGTCGTCCCCGGCCTCGACGACCTCGCCGCGCGGGCTGACCACCATCGAGTGGCCGGTGTAGCGCGGACCCGGTTGGCCGGCCGCGGCGACGTACACGGTGTTCTCCACCGCCCGCGCCTTCAGGAGAGTGCGCCAGTGGTCGACCTTGTGCGGGCCCGCCACCCAGGCGGCGGGTACGACGATCAGCTCGGCGCCGCGGTCGACCAGGGCTCGTGCGAGCTCGGGGAAGCGCAGGTCGTAGCAGGTCATCAGCCCGACGGTGAGGCCGCCGACCTCGACCACCACCGGCTCGATCTCCCCGGCGAGCAGCCGCTCGGACTCCTTGTAGCCGAAGGAGTCGTAGAGGTGGATCTTGCGGTACGACGCCCGCAGGCCCCTTGCGTCGACGACGGCCAGGGTGTTGTAGGGCCGGGCCGGGTCGCCGCTGCGCTCGAACATGCCGGCGACGAGGGTGACGTCGTGCGCGGCGGCCAGCTCGGCGAGCCGTTTCACGAACGGTCCGTCGAGGTCCTCGGCGTACTCCGACACGTCCGATCCGGGCTTGCCGAAGTCGCGCATCATCACCTCGGGGAACACCACGAGCCCCGGCTTCGGGTCGCGCGCGCAGATCTCCTCGACGATGCCGAGCGCCTCGCGGTTCTCCGCGGGGTCGAGCGACGAGGCGAGCTGGACGACGGCGACGGTCAGAGCGGTCACGCCCCCAGGGTGCCACCCGCGCCGGGCTGCGCAAGACTGCGGTCATGCCTTCCGCGCCCGCACACCCCGTCCGGATCGCGGCGGTGGTCCTCACCGGCGGCACCGGCGTGCGCCTGGGCGGCGCGGACAAGGCCTCCATCGAGATCGACGGCCGGACCCTGCTCGAGCACGCCCTCGTCGGGACGGCCGCCGTCGACGAGGTGGTCGTGGTCGGCCCCGAGGTGCCGACCAGCCGGCCGGTGACCTGGACCCGGGAGGACCCCGCAGGTGGGGGGCCGGCCGCAGGGCTGCTCGCCGGCCTCGACGCGCTGGCGGTGCGGCCGGACCTCGTGTGCGTGCTCGCGGTCGACATGCCCCGGTTCACCGCCGGGACGCTCGAGCGGCTGGTCGGCGTACTGGCCACTGCGCCGGACGCCGACGCGGCCTGCCTGAGCGACGCGGGCGGGCACAAGCAGTGGCTGGCGGGGGTCTACCGGTACGACGCGCTGGCCGGTGCCGCTCCGGTGAACCGGGAGGACCGGCACGGCCTGGCGATCCGCCGGCTGATGATGCCGCTGAACGTCGTACCGGTGCCCGCGGTCGCCGACGAGGCGCGCGACGTCGACACGTGGGAGGACCTGCGCGACCTCCGTGGCCAGGAGTGAGGGCTCCCCGGGCGCGTGGCGCACTCCTCAGCGGCGGATAGGAGATTCGCTTGCGAACTCCGGCGCTGCGTATAACCCTGGGACCGTGAACCTCCACGACTGGATCGACGAGCTCTGCGACATCCTCGAGCTGGAGGACGCAGAGATCGACGAGGGCCTCATCCTCGACCTCGCCCGCGACGCCGCGCACGAGGTCGAACGCCCTGCCGCGCCGATCACCACCTTCCTGGTCGGCTACGCGGCAGCCCTGCGCGGCGGCAGCGCCGCCGACGTCGAGGAGCTCGCCGGGCGTGCCCAGGCGCTGGCCCTCAAGTGGGGCGGCGACGACGTCAGCGCCGACGACTTCAACGCCGAGGACCTGATCGGCACCGAGTAGGCGCGGCGCCCTAGCCTGGGACCATGCGTGCCGTCATCGCTGCCCAGGCCGGAGGACCCGAGGTCCTCACCCTGACCGACCTGCCCGACCCCACGCCGGGACCGGGCGAGGTCGTCGTCGACGTGACGGCGACCTCGGTGAACCGCGCCGACACCCTGCAGCGGCAGGGCAACTACCCGCCGCCGCCCGGGGCCTCCGACGTGCTCGGCCTCGAGTGCTCGGGGCGGATCAGCGCCGTCGGACCGGACGTGTCCGGCTGGCAGGTCGGCGACGAGGCCTGTGCCCTGCTGGCCGGAGGCGGGTACGCCGAGAAGGTGCTCGTCCCGGCCGGCCAGGTGATGCCGGTGCCCGACGGGGTCGACCTGGTCACTGCCGGCGCGCTGCCCGAGGTGGCGTGCACCGTGTGGTCGAACGTGTTCATGATCGCCGGGCTGCAGGCGGGCGAGACGCTGCTGGTGCACGGCGGCGCCGGCGGCATCGGGACCATGGCGATCCAGCTGGCCAAGGCGCTCGGCGCGCGCGTGATCACCACCGCCGGCACCGAGGAGAAGCTCGAGCTGTGCCGCTCGCTGGGCGCCGACGTGGCGGTCAACTACCGAGAGCAGGACTTCGTCGAGGAGGTCAAGGCCGCCACCGACGGGCACGGTGCCGACGTCATCCTCGACAACATGGGCGCGAAGTACCTCGACCGCAACCTCTCCGCGCTGGCCGTCCAGGGCCGGCTGGTGATCATCGGCATGCAGGGCGGGGTCAAGGGCGAGCTGAACATCGGCAAGCTGCTCTCCAAGCGCGGCGCGGTGATCGCCACGTCGCTGCGCGCCCGACCGGTCGAGGAGAAGGCCGCGATCTGTGCCGGCGTGGTCGAGCACGTGTGGCCGCTGGTCGCCGACGGCTCGGTGCGCACGGTCGTGCACGCCACGCTGCCGCTGTCGGAGGCCGCGAAGGCGCATGCCCTGATGGAGTCCGGGGACCACGTCGGCAAGATCGTCCTGACTGCGTAAGGTGAAGGCATGAGCGAGGAGAACCACGGCAGCAAAGGCCCCGAGGAGGAGCCGCGCGTCGTCGTGATCGGTCCCGGCGGGATGGCCATGTCCGGCCCGCAGTCCGAGGGCGGCGACGACGAGGAGGACGAGGACGGCGAGCGCCACATCACCGACCTCGTCGAGCAGCCGGCCAAGGTGATGCGGATCGGCAGCATGATCCGTCAGCTCCTCGAGGAGGTGAAGGCCGCTCCGCTCGACGAGGCCAGCCGCGCCCGACTCAAGGAGATCCACCAGTCCTCGATCAAGGAGCTCGAGGCCGGCCTGGCGCCCGAGCTCGTCGAGGAGCTCGAGCGGCTCTCGCTGCCGTTCACCGACGCGACGCCGTCGGAGTCCGAGCTCCGGATCGCGCAGGCCCAGCTCGTCGGCTGGCTCGAGGGCCTCTTCCACGGGATCCAGACCGCGATCTATGCCCAGCAGGTCGCCGCGCGTGCCCAGCTGGAGCAGATGCGCCGCGCGCTTCCGCCCGGGATGGTGCCCGAGGAGGCGATCCAGGCGGCTCAACAGGCCGCACAGCAGGCGGCTGCCCAGCAGGCGGCCGAGGAGCGTCAGGGCCGCGGCGGCGGGATGTACCTCTGACCCCCGGCTAACGGGCGAGGTGGTCGATGTCGGCGGCCAGCCGCAGGTCCTTCGACGTGAGCCCGCCGGCCGAGTGGGTGGACAAGGTGAACGTCACCGTGGTCCAGCGGATGTCGATGTCGGGGTGATGGTCGAGGTCCTCGGCGACCTCGGCGACGCGCTGCACCAGCCGGATGCCGTCCATGAACGACGCGGCCGTCACCGAGCGCGTGATGCTGTCGCCGTCCTGACGCCACTGCGGGAGCTCCCGCTCGAGTGCGCGGTCGATCTCGTCCTGGCTGAGCAGGTCCACGGTCGTACCTCCTGGTGACCGGTCGGGAACTGCCCCGATCACATCACAGGTCGAAGATCGCCGCGAGCGTCTCCGCGACGCCGTCCTGCTCGTTGGTCGGGGCGACATGGTCGGCGAGCTCCCGGACGCTGGGGTGCGCGTTGCTCATGGCGTACGACGTGCCGGCCCACTCGAGCATCGCCAGGTCGTTGGGCATGTCGCCGAACGCCACCACCTCCGAGGCGTCGATGCCGAGGTCGGCGCACAGCAGCTCCAGGGTGCTCGCCTTGCTGACCTCGGGGGCGCTCATCTCGACCAGCGCGCCGACCGACGACCAGGTCGTGGTCAGCAGGTGGCCGACGTGGGACTCGACCTCGGCCCAGAACGGCTCCGGCTCCAGCTCGTCGTGGCGGGCGAGCAGCTTCACGACCGTCTCGTCGAGGATCTCCTCCGCGGGGCCGACGAGCATGTCCGCCGGCGGCTGCAGCCGCGGCATGAACCCGGGCTCCTTGGCGAAGCCCTCGATCCGCTCCATCGCGAACGTCGTGCCCGGGACGGCGTCGCGGAGGACCTTCGCGGCCTCCAGCGCGGTGTCCACGCGGATCGGCCGGGCCATCCGCACCGCGCGGGCGTGCACGTCGTACAGGATCCCGCCGTTGGAGACGACCGCCAGCCCGTGCCCGCCGACGTGCTCCCACAGGTCGTCCATCCAGCGCACGGGCCGGCCGGTCACGAACACGACGGTGACGCCGAGCTCCTCGACCGCGGTGAGCACCTCGCGGGTGCGCGCGGTCACGGTGCCGTCGGTGTGGAGGAGGGTGCCGTCGAGGTCGGTGGCGACCAGGCGGGGAAGTCGGCCGCTCATGTCAGAACCAGCGGTCGAGCTCGACGGCGCAGCCGTCCTCGTACACCGGCGCCGTCACGTCGTCGGCGGCCTCCTTGACCTCGTCGGGCGCCTGACCCATCGCCACACCGCGGCCGGCCCACTCGAGCATCTCGATGTCGTTGCGGCCGTCGCCGATCGCGAGCACGTCCTCGCGGTCGACGCCGAGCCGGCGTGCGACGTCGGCGAGCGCGCTGGCCTTGGAGACACCCTCGGGGGCGAGGTCGAGCCAGGCGGTCCAGCCGATGAAGTAGTTGGTGCCTTGCAGGCCGAGCTTGTCGGCGAGCTGGACGAAGTCCTCCGAGGTCGCGTCAGGGTCGCGGATGATCACACGGCTGACCTCGCTGGCGATCATCTCCTCGATCGGGGTCAGGATCATCTCCCCGTCGAGCTCACCCTCGGGGAAGTGCCGGTTCACCCGGTAGCCGACTCCGTGCTCCTCGACCGCGACGGCGGCGTCCGGCACGTGCTCGAGCACGGCGGTGACCGCCTCGCGCGCGTCGAAGGTGATCTCGTGCACCACCCGCAGTGGCGGGAAGGAGAACGTGACCGCGCCGTTGGACGCGACCCCGAGCACGTCGGTGCCCTTCTCGCGCGGCATGTCGAGGTGGGTCAGCACCTGGCTCATGCTCAGCGGCGCCCGCCCGCTGGCCAGCACGATGTGCGCCCCGGCGTTGTAGGCGCGGTCGATCGCCGCTCGCACGGCCGGGGTGACCGTGTCGTCGCTGAACCCGTTCTCCGGGTGGGGGATGAGGATCGTCCCGTCGATGTCGAGGGCGACCAGCTTGGGTCGGTAGGTCACTTCGCGACGGGCTCCAGCACTTCGCGGCCCTGGAGGTAGGGCTGCAGGGCCTTCGGGACGCGCACCGACCCGTCGGCCTGCTGGTGCGTCTCGAGGATCGCCACGATCGTGCGCGGGATCGCCACGAGCGTGCCGTTGAGGGTGGCCACCGGCTTCACGCCGTCCTCGAACCGGGCGCGCACGTCGAGCCGCCTCGCCTGGAAGTCGGTGCAGTTCGAGGTGGACGTGAGCTCCCGGTACCTGCCCTGGGTGGGGATCCACGCCTCGCAGTCGAACTTGCGCTGTGCCGAGAGGCCGAGGTCACCGGCCGCGGTGTCGATGACCCGGTAGGCCAGCTCGAGCTTCTCGAGCCACTCCTTCTCCCAGCCCAGCAGGCGCCGGTGCTCGTCGTACGACTCCTCGATCGTGGTGTAGGAGAACATCTCCACCTTGTCGAACCAGTGCACCCGGATGATCCCGCGGGTGTCCTTGCCGTAGGAGCCTGCCTCCTTCCGGTAGCACGGGCTGAACGCGGCGTAACGCAGCGGCAGCTGCGAGCTGTCGAGGATCTCGTCGGAGTGGTACGCCGCCAGCGGCACCTCCGAGGTCCCGACGAGGTACATGTCCTCGCCCTCGATCCGGTACACGTCGTCGCCGGCCTGGCCGAGGAAGCCGGTGCCCTCCATCGCGCGCGGCTTGACCAGCGCGGGCGGCACCATCGTGGTGAACCCGGCCTCACGGGCCTGGTCCATCGCCATGTTGACCAGCGCGAACTCCAGGTCGGCGCCGACGCCGGTGAGGTAGTAGAAGCGGGCGCCGGAGACCTTCGCACCGCGCTCGACGTCGATCGCGCCCAGGATCCGGCCCAGCTCGACGTGGTCCTTGGGCTCGAAGCCCTCAGCGGCGAAGTCGCGTGGGGTGCCGACGTGCTCGAGCACGACGAAGTCGTCCTCCCCGCCCGACGGGGCCTCGACCGCGGCGACGTTGGGGATCGACAGCAGCAGCCCGCGGAAGGCGCGCTCGGCCTCGTCCTGCGCCGCCTCGGCCTCCTTCACCGCCGCGGACAGGGTCTTGGTGCGCGCGAGGAGCTCGGCCTTCTCGTCGCCTGTCGCCTGCGGGATCTGCTTTCCGAGGCTCTTCTGCTCGGCGCGCAGCCGCTCGAAGTCCGCGATCGCGGAGCGACGTCGCTCGTCGGCCGCCAGCGCCTGGTCGACCACGTCGGGAGACAGGCCACGCTTGACCTGCCCTTCACGGACACGGTCGGGGTCGTCACGGAGCAGTCGAGGATCGATCACCGTACGAGGATATCTGGCTGGTGCACACGAGTTTCCTCCGTCGGCGGATCACGGGACCACCGACCCTGCCGCGGCCGCGTGCACGGTGCCACGCTCACCTCATGGGGAAGCGACTGATCGGTCCCGTCGACACCATCTGGCTCAACATGGACAGAGCCAACAACCTGATGGTGATCGACAGCCTGATGTTCCTCGAGGGACCGGTCGACTGGGGCCGGCTCGTCGAGACCGCCCGGGTGCGGATGATCGAGCGCTACCCGGTCTTCATGCAGCGTCCGGTGATGTCACGCACCCACGTCGGACCTCCGCACTGGGAGGACTACGACTTCGACCTCGAGCAGCACCTCGTGCGCGCCCGTCTGGAGACCGGTGACGACGCCGACCTCCAGCGCTACGTCTCCGAGCACAACTCCCAGCCGCTGGACCGAAGCCGGGCGCTGTGGGAGATGCACCTGGTCGACGGGTACGCCGGTGGCGCGGTGGTGTTCTGCCGCCTGCACCACGCGCTCGCCGACGGGATCGCGCTGGCCCGCGTGCTGCTGTCGCTGACCGACTCCTCCCCCGACGGCGAGCCGTTGCCCGACCCGGCCGCGGAGGCGACGGACAGCAACGAGCCGGAGATGGGCATCGTCGAGGGGGCGCTGCGGGTCCTGGACGCCGCCGGCTCCGCCGCGGGCGCGCTGGCCAGCGCGGGGACGCAGCTGCTGCGGAACGCCCCGCGCCTGCTGGAGCCGCACGTCGTGGGCGATGCCTTCACGCAGACCGAGCGGACCGCCGCGATCGCCGACAAGCTGCTGCTCGGCCCCCGCCCCAGGCTGCCGTTCAGCGGCACCCCGGGCACCACCAAGCGCGTGGTCTGGTGCGACCCGATCGCCTTCCCCGACGTCAAGCGGGTCTGCACGGCGACCGGCGCGACTCTCAACGACATCATGATCGCCGCCGTGGCCGGGGCGCTGCGGACCTACACCCTCGAGCACGGCGGGACGCCCGAGGACACCGCCACCATGGTCCCGGTCAACGTGCGGCCGCTCGACCGACCGCTGCCCAAGCAGCTCGGCAACCGGTTCGCCCTGGTCCTGCTCTCCCTGCCGATCGGCTCGCCGAGCCCGCTGGGGCGGATCGCGGAGGCCAAGCACCGGATGGACGTCATCAAGCACTCCCCCGAGGTCTTCCTCACCTTCGGCCTGATCAAGGCGATCGGCCGCAGCGGGCCGGAGCTCGAGCGGTTCTTCGTCGACTTCTTCGCCGGCAAGGCGATCGGGGTGACCACCAACGTGCCCGGACCGCGCGAGCCGAGGTACCTCGCCGGCTCGCGGATCACCCGGATCCTCAGCTGGCCTCCGGAGTCCGGCGACCAGACCCTCGGCGTCTCGATCTTCAGCTACGCCGGCGAGGTGCACGTCGGGTTCCGTGCCGACGCGGACAACGTGCCCGACCCCGAGCGGCTGGTGGAGGCGTTCGAGGCCGAGGTCACCACGCTGATGGGCTTCGCACACGCCGGGTGAGGGTACGACGGGGCGGACGGCCGCCGGTCGTCATACTTGACCGCGACAACTTCCCCCCGACCCGTCCACCCGAAGCTGGAGCACCGTGCCCGTCCGCACCCCCACCACGCCACGCCTGCTCGCCTGGGCCGCCGTCCCCCTCGCGCTGCTGGTGACCCTCGCGGTGATGGTGAAGGTCCGCTGGCAGCCGCTGCTCGACCTCGACCGCACGGTCGGCCAGGACCCGCAGGCGTGGACCGCCCAGCACCCGCTCGCCTTCGACGTCCTGCACGCGATCGAGCTCGCCTTCGAGACGATCCCACTGACGGTGGCGACCGTCCTGCTCGTGGCCGTTCTCCTGTTGCGCCGGCAGCTGCGGGCCGCGGTGTGGACGGCCGGCGTGATGCTCGCTGCCTCGCTCACCACCTACTTCCTCAAGCGCTTCTTCCAGCGGGACCGCCCGGTGTGGGAGGACCCGATCCACGCGCTGGACAGCTACGCGTTCCCGTCGGGGCACTCCTCGGGGATCGCCTCGGCGATGGGCGTGGCGATCGTGCTCACGCTGGTGTTCGTGCGCCGTCGTCCGCTGCGCCGGGCGCTGGTCGGCTTCTGGCTCTTCCTGGTTCTGCTCGTGGGCGTGGACCGGATCTTCCTCGGCGTGCACAGCATCTCCGACGTGCTCGCCGGGTTCTCGGTCGGCGCGTTCTGGGTGCTGGTCGGGCTGGCCGTCTACCACCCCGCCCCGCGGCGCAAGGTGGTCGAGCCGCTGACCAGCGTGGTCCCGCAGACGAAGCGGCTGGCCGTCGTACTCAACCCGATCAAGGTCGACGACGTCGCCGCGTTCCAGGCGATGGTGCAGGACCAGGCGCGGGAGTCCGGCTGGTCGGCCCCGAGCTGGCACCTGACCACGATCGAAGACCCCGGGCGGTCGATGGCCCACGCCGCGGCCGTCGACGGCGCCGAGCTGGTGCTGGTCTGCGGCGGCGACGGCACCGTCCGCACCGTCTGCGCCGAGCTGGCCGGCACCGGCATCCCGGTCGGCGTGGTCCCCGCCGGCACCGGCAACCTGCTGGCCCGCAACCTCGGCCTCCCGCTGTACCTCGAGGCGGCGGTGGACACCGCGCTCAACGGCCAGGACCGCGCGATCGACCTGGTCGCGGTCTCCGGCGACGGGATCGGCCCGGACGAGCACTACATGGTGATGGGCGGGATGGGGTTCGACGCGGCGATCATGGAGGGCGCCGACGACGCGATCAAGGCCCGGATCGGCTGGCTCGCCTACTTCGTGTCCGGCCTGCGACAGCTGCGTTCCCCGTCGTTCAAGGTGGAGATCTCCGTCGACGACGGCCCGTTCACCAAGCACCGTGCGCTGACCGTCGTGGTCGGCAACGTCGGCTACCTGACCGCGGGCATCCCGCTGCTCCCCGACGCGGCGATCGACGACGGCGTGCTCGACGTGGTGATCGTGTCGCCGCGCCGGTTCGTCAGCTGGCTGCCGCTGGTGTGGCGGGTGATGAGCAAGGGCAAGCGGGTCGACGAGCAGCTGAACCGGATGACCGGCCGCTCGGTGGTGGTCCGCACCGCCCACGACACCGCCCGGCAGCTCGACGGCGACCCAATCGGCCCGGGCAAGGAGATTCGCGCCGAGTGCATCCACGGCCGGCTGCTGGTGCGCGTCCCCCGCTGACCCCCCCGCCAGTTGTAACGCGGGGTTATGGACGCTCCACACGCGGCAGAAAGCGTGTGATGCGTCCACAGCACGTGGGGAGTACGACGGTCAGCGCGGCGTGAGCTCGAAGACCGGGATCACCCGGCTGGTGCGCCGGGCGTACGCCGCGTAGTTCGGCCAGGTCCGTAGCATCACCTGCCACAGGTCGTTCCGCTCCGGCCCGCCGACCTCGCGCGCCACGACCTCGACGTCACGGCCACGGTGGTGCACCAGCGCCTCGGGGTGCGCCCGCAGGTTGTGCACCCACGCCGGCAGGGTCGGCGCACCCCAGTTCGAGCCGGCGACCAGGAACGCACCCTCGTGCGGCACACACAGCAGCGGCGTGGTGCGCGCGATGCCGGTCCGGCGACCGGGCACGGTGAGCATCAGGTGCGGCAGCCCAGCCAGGTCGAGCAGCCCGAACCGGCCGCCGGTCACGCGGTGCACCGCCTTGTCCACGGCGACGATCTGGCGCAGGTACCGCGGCAGCCAGCTGATCCGGCCGATCCGGATCGCCACGGGCCTGAGCGGGTTCATGGCTCGCGATGCTAGGGCAGATGAGTTCCGGTCCGGCCGGGAGTCCATAGAGCACACCGCCGTACGAAGGAGAGGCTCATGCAGAAGATCGTCGCCAACCTGTGGTTCGACACCGAGGCCGAGGAGGCCGCGCGGTTCTACACCTCCCTGTTCGACGACTCGCGGATCCTGGCCGTGGTCCCCTACCCCGAGGGCGGGCCGGGTGAGCCGGGCTCGACGATGGTGGTCCGCTTCGAGCTGCTCGGGCAGGAGTACGTCGCGATCAACGGCGGACCGCAGTTCCCGTTCACCGAAGCGGTGTCGTTCGAAGTCCGCTGTGACGACCAGGCTGAGGTGGATCGGCTCTGGGAGGCCCTGACCGCCGACGGCGGCACGGAGGTCCAGTGCGGCTGGCTCAAGGACAGGTACGGCCTGTCCTGGCAGATCGTGCCGAGCCGGTGGCTCGAGCTGGTCACCGGTGACGACCCGGCGAAGGTGCAGGCTGCCACGAAGGCGATGCTCGGCATGAAGAAGCTCGACATCGCCGAGCTCGAGCGGGCCTACGCCGACGGTTGAGCGTCCGGCTGCCGGGGCCGGCTCAGGCGTTCCTGGCGAACTTGATCGCCTCCTGCTCCTCGGGGGAGAGCTGCTGCTCGCACGACCAGGAGGCGATGCTCTTGGCGTAGGTGCGAGCCTCGCTGCGGCCGTGGATCGAGGTGAGCACGACCCCGTCTCCCCCGTCGTCGAGCAGGGCCAGCGACCACGACAGGTGGCCGCCCATGTCGCCGAACGCGTCGTACCGCACCACCGCGAGGTGCCGCAACGCCTGCGACGCCTCGACACGCAGCGCCTGCACCTCGGCACGGAGCCCGGCGACGTCGGTGGGCAGGTCGTCGGCCGTGGCAGGGGTACGGCGGCCACGCGGCTGCGACCGACGCAGGGCGAGCCCGCCGAGCACCAGCGCGACGAGCGCGACCAGCAGGGCGGCGAGGGGGAGGGCGGTGTCGTTCATCGCGCCCGAGGGTAGCCGCGCGCTCAGCCGCCGTTGCGCAGGCGCGCGAGCCAGGCCGCAGCGTCGGCGAACTCCGCGTCGGAGGTGCCCGGCCGCACCGACGGGGCGATCCCGTCGTGCCGCTCGTAGGAGCCGAGGAACCGGACGTCGGCGCACACCCGGCGAAGGCCCATCAGCGCCTCCCCGACGCGCGCGTCGTCGACGTGTCCCTCGCAGTCGATGGAGAAGCAGTAGTTGCCGAGCGCGGCACCGGTCGGCCGGGACTCGATCCGGGTCATGTTCACGCCGCGCATGGTCAGCTGCTCGAGGATCTCCAGCAGCGCACCGGGGTGGTCCTCGCGCATGAATGCGACCAGGGAGGTCTTGTCACGGCCGGTCCTGGGTGCCGGCACCCCGGGCCGGGAGACGAGCACGAAGCGCGTGATCGCGTCTGGGTTGTCGCCGATCTGCTCGGCCAGCACCGCGAGCCGGTAGTGCTCGGCGGCCAGCGGCGCGGAGATCGCTGCGTCCCAGTGCGACGCCGGGTCGGCGACCGCGGCAGCCGCGGCAGCCGTGGACGAGGCGTGCACGACCTCGGCGTGCGGCAGGTGCAGCGCCATCCAGCGGCGGGTCTGCGCCGCGGCATGCGGATGGGTGGCCACGACCTTGAGGTCCTCGCGCGTCGTACCCGGCCGGGCCAGCAGCGAGAACGCGATCGGCACCGTCATCTCGCGGGTGATCATCAGCGGCTCGCCGGTGGCCAGCTCGTCGAGGGTCACCGGCACCGACCCCTCGACGGAGTTCTCGATCGGCACCACCGCGCCGTCGGCCTCGCCGCTGCGCACCGCGGCGAGCGCCAGGGTCACCGTCGCGCAGGGCTGGAGCTCCGCGTGCGCCGCGGCAGGCACCGAGCGCAACGCCTGCTCGGTGAACGTCCCCTCGGGGCCGAGGTAGGCATAGCGGGCGGGGGGCACACCGGGCGGGGTCACCCGTCAACTCTAGGCGAGATAGCGTGACGCCCCATGGACCTGGCCGTCGTCGCCCTCACGTTCGGTGCGATCTTCATCGTGGAGCTGCCCGACAAGACCTTCATCGCGGCGCTGGTGCTCTCCACGCGCTACCGGCCGCTGCTGGTGTGGATCGGGGTGGGCCTCGCGTTCTTCCTGCAGGTGCTGATCGCGGTCACCGCAGGGCAGCTGGCCACGCTGCTGCCCGAGACGCTGATCCGCAGCGTCGCCGTCGCGATCTTCCTCGCCGGCGCCGTGCTGCTGTTCAAGTCCGCGCCCGGCGCCGACGCCGAGGAGGCCGAGACCGAGGAGGAGTACGCCGCCAAGGCCACCGAGACCCGGACCGGGCTGAAGGCGGTCGGCGCCTCGTTCCTGGTGCTGTTCGCCGCGGAGTGGGGCGACCTGTCGCAGCTGCTGACGATCAGTCTGGTGGCGAAGTACGAGGACCCGCTCAGCGTCTTCGCCGGCGCCTGGGCCGCCCTGCTCGCCGTCTCCGGGCTCGCGGTCCTGGTCGGCCGGGTGCTGTTGCGCTACCTGAAGCTGTCGATGCTGCACTACATCGGTGCCGCGGTCTGCCTGGTGCTCGCCGGGCTGACCCTCTACGAGCTGCTCCGCTGACGCCCGCCCGGGGCGCGCGCCCCGGGAGCCCGCGGGCGTTACGCTTCGCCCCATGAGCACCCAGGGCAGCGAGAACGGCGCCGTGCACGGCGCGACCAGCGAGGTCGGACGCCTGCGCACCGTGATGCTGCACCGTCCCGGTCCGGAGCTGAAGCGGCTGACCCCCCGCAACAACGACAAGCTGCTCTTCGACGGGATCCCGTGGGTCAGCCGCGCGCAGGACGAGCACGACGCGTTCGCCCAGGCGCTGCGCGACCGCGGCGTCGAGGTGCTGTACCTGACCGACCTGCTCGTCGAGACCCTGCAGGCGCCCGAGGCCCGTGAGCACGCGATCGTCGGCGCGATGTCGAGCCTGCACCTCGGTGACACGCTGCGCAGCTACCTCACCGACGCGCTGCACGACCAGACCCCGGAGGAGCTGGCCACGTTCCTCACCGCGGGGGTGCGCAACGACGAGGTGCGCGGCGGCTTCGGGCTGGTCACCAGCCTGCTGGCCAGCGACGACTTCCTGATCGACCCGCTGCCGAACCTGCTGTTCACCCGCGACTCCAGCTTCTGGATCCAGGACCGGGTCGCGATCACCTCCCTAGCGATGCCGGCCCGCGAGCGGGAGACCCAGCTGACCGAGCTGATCTACCGCGACCACCCGCGGTTCCGCGGCACCCCGAAGATCCACGGCTGGCAGGCCGAGCACGTCGAGGGCGGCGACGTGCTGCTCCTCGCCGCCGGGGTTGTTGCCATCGGTGTCGGCGAGCGGACCACCCCCGCCGGTGCCGAGCGGATGGCCCGGCAGCTGTTCGCCGCCGGCCTCGCGCACACCGTGCTCGCGGTGCCGATCGCGCAGGAGCGGGCCACGATGCACCTCGACACGGTCTGCACGATGGTCGACGTCGACAAGATCGTGATGTACCCCAACGTCGCCGACCAGCTCCAGGCGTACGCCGTCACCGTCCGTGACCGCAACGGCGAGTCCGACCGCGACCTGGTGCTCGAGGTCGGCGAGCCGGAGCCGTTCCTCGTGGCGGCCGCCAAGGCGATGAGCATCGACACGCTGCACCAGATCGACACCGGCCTGGACCCGGTCACCGCCGAGCGCGAGCAGTGGGACGACGGCAACAACACCCTGGCGATCGCGCCCCGCGTGGCCGTCGCCTACGAGCGCAACATCGAGACCAACGAGCGCCTCGAGGAGGCCGGGATCGAGGTCGTCGCGATCGCCGGTTCCGAGCTCGGCTCGGGCCGCGGCGGCCCGCGGTGCATGTCCTGCCCGATCTCCCGCGACCCGCTCTGACCCGATCTCGCAGTTAGCCGCTGGGGCCTTGGCGCCAGGCGGCTTGGACGAGGGTGACGA